>NZ_JBHSQK010000059.1:0-59924 GCF_042658055.1 Pseudonocardia lutea | reverse complement strand
GCGAGGTGCTGGCCCTGCCGAGCGCGCTCCCGGCGCGGCTGCACGGCTGAGCGGCGCGCCCGGGCCGCCGTCCGCGCGGCGGTCCGTGGCGCGACCGGACCGACGTCCGCACGGCGATCCGCGGCGCGCGGACGGGGGTCAGGCGCCCCGGCGCTCCGCGCGCTCGGCGTCGACGTCGAGCAGACGCTGGCGGGCCAGCCGCTCCAGCAGCTCCGGCACGGCCCCCGCGGGCACCCCGGACAGGTCCGCGCGGCACCCCCGGACGACCCGCGCGACCACCCGGGGCGAGAGCTGCCCGGCGAACTCGCGGGCGAGCCGCGCGATCGCGGGCATGACCGCGTCGAACTCCACGGACGGCGCGGGAACGGGGGCGGACGTGAGGGGCAGCGCGGTGAGGGTCATCGGGCTCCTCGTGCGGCGCCGCGCGCGGCGGCGGGGCGGGCGGTGTGGGGCCGGGCGGACCGGTGGGCCGATCGGCTCGGAAGCGCGGCCACGGCTCCGACGGAGCGCGGGGCACGCGGGCATCACCGCGTTCTCGCGGTGCATCGGGAGCAGAGTCTGGCCCGGGCGGCGCCGGCGCACCAGGGTCGGAAGTCCCTATCGCCTCCGGGACCCGCCGGACCCTGGTCCGCGGGCGGGTGACGCGGGATCCTGGGGTGCCCACCCGCGTGCAGGGAGGCATCGTGCAGGCTCACGTCGGCGACCGCATCGTCATCGAGACCAACGCCCTCGACATCGCCCGGCGGCGCGGGACCATCGTCGCCGTCCTCGGCGGCGAGGGCGACACCGAGCACTACCGGGTGCGCTGGCAGGACGGCCACGAGTCCGTGTTCTTCCCCGGCCCGGACGCCCACGTCGACTCCGCGCGGTGACCGCGGGAGCCGTCGCGGCGGCGCCCGCCACGCGCACCGCGCAGGTGCACGGCCGAGCCGCTCCGGGGCTTCGGACCCTGGCCGAGAGCCCGTGCGGGCGGGACGCTCCCCGGGTGCACGTGCGCGAGGTCATGAGCGACCCGGTGCTCGTCGTGGCGGTGGGATCCAGCGTCCGCGACGCGGCCGCGGCGCTCGCGGCGCACGGGCTCCCGGACGTGCCGGTGGTCGACGAGCGGGGCCGCTTCGTCGGGATGCTCGCCGAGGCCGATCTCGTGCCGGACCGGCTGGAGGGCCGCCGCGGACCCGCGGCCCCGGGCGTCGGGCCGCTCGTGCGCACCGACGTGCCGACGGCGACGCCCGACGGCGACCTCCTCGGGCTGGTGCACCGGATGCGCGAGGCCGACGTGCGGGTCGTGCCGGTGCTCGACGGGGACCGGGTGGCCGGCATCGTCACCCTCTCCGACCTGCTGCGCGTGCTGCGGGACGCCCGTTGACCGGGGAGGTCGGGCTCGCCGAGCGGTTCGCCCGGCTCGCGCGGGCGCTGCGGACCGCGCCGACCCCGGAGGACGCGCAGGAGCGGGTCACGCTCTACGCCGTCGCGACCGTGCCCGGCTGCGACCACGCGGGGATCTCGCTGGTCGACCGGCACGGCGGGGTGGTGTCCGTGGCGTCGACGGGCGCGGCCGCGAGCCGGGTCGACGAGATCCAGCACGAGGTCGGCGAGGGCCCCTGCCTCGGCGTGATCCACGACCGGTTCGTGTGCGCGGTCGCGGACCTGGCCGCCGACGCCCGCTGGCCCGCCTTCGGCCGGCGCGCCGTCGCCGAGACCGGGGTGCGCGGACTGCTGTGCTTCCGGTTGTTCGTCGAGGACGACGTCCTGGGCGCCCTGACCCTCTCCTCGACGAGGCCGGGCGCCTTCGACCACCACGCCGTCGCCGTCGGCACGGTCCTCGCCGCGCACGCGGCCCTCGCGATGACCGACGCCCGCAACCGCCGCCGCTGCGCCGAGCTCGACGAGGCGCTGCGTTCCAACCGCGACATCGGCACCGCGATGGGCATCCTCATGGCGCGCCGGCTGGTCACCCGCGACCAGGCGTTCGACCTGCTGCGGACCGCGTCCCGCCGGCTGCACCGCAAGCTGCGCGACGTGGCCCTCGACGTCGTCGAGACGGGCACGCTGCCGGTGGATGCGACGGTGGCCGCCGAACGGTAGGCTGCCTCGATCCGGTCCGCCTGAGCCCACAGCGCAACCGGCAGTCCGAGCGGGTCCCATGCCTCCACCGCCACCGGTGCGCACGACCGGGACGGGGGTCTCGAACCCCCGGCNCGGTGCGCACGACCGGGACGGGGGTCTCGAACCCCCGCCCGGCGCCGCGCCCGGTGCTGCGTGCCGCCCGCGCCCGGGCCCCCTCTCCTCGTCCCGCGGACCCGGGCCTCCCACCCGCGCTACACCCCCAGCCCCCGGGTGGGCGACCCGTCCGCCGGTGCGGGCNCCCCCCCCCCCCCCCCCCCCCGCGGGATGCCCGTCCCGACCGAATCGGGGCCGCGAACCCGGTGAGCCCTTCCGTCGCGCGTCCCGCGGGGGCACGCTCGACGCAGGACGCCGAGAGGGACGGGGATGACCGAGCCGACCACCGCACGCAGCCTGTCGGACGCGCTCACGGCCGCGGACCGGATCCGGTCCGGCCCGCAGCCGGACCGGCCCTCGGGCATCCCCGCGGGAAAGCGCTGGACCGTGATCGTCGACCTCGAGGCCGGGTCCGGGGTGACGCGGGCCGTGGCGCGGCTGCACGACCGCGTCTCCGACCGGCTCGTCGGGATCGGGCAGGCGCGGCTCGCCCCGCCGGACGCCGACGTCCCCGGCGTGGCCGACGAGGTCGCGGCGGCCCAGGCGCTGGTCGACCTCGCGCGGCACATGCTGGAGGTCGCCCACGCCGAGGTGGAGACCGCCACTCCCGCCGTCCCGCACTGACCGGACTGACCACACCGACCGCCGCCGACCGTCGCGGGCCGCCCCTCGCACGGCGGAGCGGCCGGTCCGGGCCCCGAATACAGGACTTTCGACCCTGCTGAGAGCCGTGCCGTCGGGGCACCATCGACGTCGCCGGCAGCGTGAAGGCACCGCGCCGGTCACCACTCGTCGTTGGGGAGCGGACGGGTGGACCCGCCGGGGCGGGCGTTCACGGGGAACGCCCGCCCCGGCCCACGCTCGGCAGACGCTCGGCTGGGAGGACGCAAGCGGTGACCCTGTCCGGATCCCCCGTCGCGGTCGGTGTCGACGGCAGCAACGCGTCCCTGCTCGCGGTCGCGTTCGCGGCGGGCGAGGCCCGCGCGCTCGGCGTCCCGCTCGTGCTCGTGCACGCCCTCCGTCCGGACGAGTCCGCGCACCGCGCCGAGGCGCTGCTCGACCGGGCCACGGCCCGCGCCCTGGCCGTCGCCCCCGAGGTCGACGTGCTGCGCCGCGTGTCGCACTGGGCGCCCGGGCCGGCCCTGCTCGAGGCCGCCCGCTCCGCGTCGCTGCTGGTCGTGGGCATGGGCGGGCGGGACGACCCGCCGGAGGCCGCCGACGACTCCGTCGCCCTCGACCTGATCGGCCGGGCCCGCTGCCCGGTCGCGGTCGTGCGCGCACCGCACCGCCGGCACCGCTCGGTGGTCGTGGTCGCCGTCGCCGACCCGGTGCGGGACACGCCGCTGCTCGCCGCCGCCTTCCCGCTCGCCGCCGGCCGCGGCGTGCCGCTCGTCGTCGAGGTCCCGCAGACCGGCGACGCCGACGCCGACCTCGTCGCGGCCGCCGCGCTGGACACCGCGCTCGCGCCGTGGACCGCCCGGTTCCCCGAGGTCCGGGTGGAGACGGCCGCCGTGCGCGGCCCGTTCGTCGAACACGTGCTGGAGCGCGCGTCGGGCGCCGCCGCGCTGGTCCTGGGTCGGCCCGACGGCACGGGGCGGTGGGACGAGCCGGCGCGGCGCGCGGTCCACCGCGGCCCGTGCCCGGTGGTCGTGGTGCGGACCGAGGCGGCACCGGAGCCGGCGGGCGCGTAGGGCGGACGGACTAGCGTCCTTCGGCCCTGCCGGGGGGCGGCGGCGAGGGGCAGGCTGGCAGGGGGCGGCGCGGGGCACCGTGCCGGGAGCTGGGGGTGGAGCATGGGGCGTATCGGCATGGACGTCGGCACCGGCACCACGGTGCTGTACGACGCCGAGGGCGGGTTCCAGTACGACGAGCCGTCGGTCATGCTCGCCCGCCCGCACGGCCGGGGCGTGAGCGTGGGCCGCGAGGCCGCCGACCTCGTCGACAGGATCCCCTCGGGCGCGCACGCCGTCCGGCCGGTGCGCGACGGCGTGATCACCGACCTGGACACGGCCCGCCGCTACCTGCGCGCCGTCGTCCGTCACGTGCTCCCCCGGCCCTGGCAACGGACCCGGCTGTCCGCGGTCCTCACCGTCCCGGCAGGGGCCAGCCCGCTGGAACGCCGCGCCCTGGTCGAGGCCGCGGAGGAGGCCGGGATCGTCCGTGTGCTGGCCATCGCCGGACCCGTCGCCGGCGCGATCGGGTGCGGCGTCGACCCGCTCGACCGGCGGGTGCACATGGTCGCCGTTGTCGGCGCCGGCACGGCCGAGATCGTCGCGATGTGCTTCGGCGAGGTGCTGGCCGTGCGGTCGCGCCGGGTCGCCGGGGACGCGATCGCGGCCGCGGTGCGCCGGCACGTCCGCGAGCAGCACCACCTCCTCCTGGGCCGGGACGCCGCCGAGGAGCTGACCATCCGGGCCGGCGGGGCACCGGACGGCGCCGAGATCGCGGTCGTCGGGCGGGACGGCGACAACGGCCGGCCCCGCACGGTGCGCCTGCCCGCCGCCGAGCTGCACGGCATCGTGGCGCCGCGGGTCGCCGAGCTCGCGACCTCGCTGATCGGCTGCCTCGACGACCTGCCCGCCCGCGCGCTCGACGACCTCGCCGCGGACGGCGTCCTGCTCGTCGGGGGTGCCTCCCCGACCCGCGGGCTGCGCGCGGCGCTGGAGGCGGGTCTCGGGCTGCCCGTCAAGCAGGCGGAGAACCCGTCCACCTGTGTGGCCGAGGGTGCCGCGCGCGCCTTCACCCTGCCCGGCGTGCTCGAGACCTACGCCCGGGCCTGAGGCGGGCCCGCCGCCGGGACGGGCATCCCGGCGGTACCTCTCCCGTCAGGGGGCCGGGGGCGCGTCCGTGTACTGCCGCAGCCCGTCGAGGACGATCCGGCTCGCGCTGTTGCCGCCCTTGCCCGGTCCCTGGACCAGCCCGGTCATGACCACGGTCGGCGCGTCGAGCGGCGCGGCCGCCGAGGTCCAGTTGTCGTACTCCTCCGCCGACAGGCTGCCGTCCTGCGCGGTGCCGGTCTTCGCGCCGGAGTCCAGGGGCAGCGTCGAGAGCGACGTGGCCGTCCCCCCGTGCACGGCCCCGCGCATGCCGTCCCTGATCGGGCCGAGCGCTGCGGCGAAGGGCACCGGGACGGGCGGGGGCACCGGCAGGGCGGTGAACCCGGTCTCGGGGGTGCCGACGGCGAGCCCCACCCGCGGCGTCACCAGCTGGCCGGTCGCGACCGCCGCCGTCCAGCGGGCGTTCTGCAGCGGCGTGACCTGCAGCGGGCCCTGGCCGATGCCGAGGATCACCGTCGTGCCGCCGTACCAGTGGCTGCCGTCCGCCTCGATCGTCTCCGGGGTGCCGAGGTAGCCCGCGGACTCGCCCGGGAGGTCGATGCCCGTCGGTGCCCCCACGCCGAGCGCGTGGGCGGCGTCGACGATCGGCCCCGGGCCCAGCCGCGCGGCGAGCTGGTAGAAGTACACGTCGTTCGACCAGGCGATGGCCTGCGGCAGGTTCATCGGGCCCATCGGGCGCCAGTTGTCGAAGGTGTGACCGCCGAGGGTGAAGCTCGCCCCGGTGGGGATCACCGACGCGGGCGGGATCGTGTTCGTGACGACGTTCGCCGCCGCCACCACGAGCTTGAAGGTCGACCCGGGCGGCACGGCGACCTGGCTGGCGTGCTCGAGGGTCGGGTGGCCCGGGCGCGCCTCCACGGCCTGCAGCGCCTGCGCGTCGAGCGGCGGGCCGTACAGGTTGTTGTCGTAGGAGGGCAGGCTCGCCAGGGCGAGGACCTGGCCGTTGCGCGGATCCATGGCGACCGCCGCGCCGACCGCGCGCGGGTTGCGCTGGGAGGCGAGCGAGGCCCGCACCGAGTCGGTCAGCCGGCGCTGCAACGGCAGGTCGAGGGCCGTACGCAGGTCCGCACCCGGCACCGGCTCACGGCGGGTCCCGACGGCGGTCGGGACGCCGGACGGGGTGACGTAGTAGCACTGCTCGCCGTCCAGGCCGCGCAGCACCGCGTCGTAGCTCGCCTCCAGCCCCGCCCGTCCGACGACGACGCCGGGCGCCAGCGTCGGGTCGCGCCGCGCCTGCACCTCGGTCGCCACCCCGGTGTACCCGAGGAGCGGGCCGAGCAGCTCGCCGGTGGGGTAGCTGCGCCGCGGGTCGAGCTCGACCCGCATCCCGGCGAACCTGGTGAACGCCCGCGCCTGCGCGAGGGGCAGGTCGGCCAGCTCGAGCGACAACGTGGTGTCGGGGGCCGCGTCGAGGGCGGCCCGCACGTCCGCGGCCGGCCGGCCGAGCATCTCCGCGATCCCGTCGATCTCGACGGGCCGGACCAGGGTCGGGACCGCCAGGACCTTGGCCGTGCCGGCGTCCGTCCTCGCGGCGTCGGTGGCGAGCACCGTGCCGTTGCGGTCGGTGATGTCGCCGCGCGGGGCCGGCAGCCGGGCGCAGCGGGTCATCTGCTCCTGGCCCGCCGCCACCAGCGCGGGCCCCTCGACGGCCTCGAGCCGCCAGCCGAAGGCCCCGAAGGTGACCAGCAGCCCGGTCACGCCCAGCGCGGCCACCCGGACCAGCCGCGGGCGCAGCCGCTCGGGCGCGGCCCACAGCACCCGGCGGGCCCCGTCGCGCCGGACGCCGAGCACGACACCGATCGCCGCGAGGTGCACCACCACCGCGGTGCCGCCGTAGCTGACCAGCGGGAACGGCACCCCGGCCAGCGGCAGCAGGCCGAGGTTGCCGCCGACGGAGACCACGACCTCGGCGCCGAACAGCACGGCGAGCCCACCCGCGAGCAGCGCCCCGTGGGCGGTGCGCGAGGTGCGCGACGCGACGGCGAGCCGCCACACCAGGACCACGGCGGCCAGCAGCACCGCCACCCCCGCGACCATCCCGAACTGCAGGACGAGGCTGGCCGGGGCGAGGTCGGTGTCCCGTTCGGGCAGGTAGCGCTCCAGGATGTTCGTCACCGGGTCCCCGGCCTGCCCGAACGCGCCGCCCGAGGCGAGCGCGATCCGCGCCTGCGCGACGGCCCACCCCGAGCCCGCCGGCGACTCCGCCGAGCCCGCCAGGAAGCTGCCGAGCCGCTCCACCTGGTAGGGCCGCAGCAGCCCGACGACCAGCGGTGCGGCCACCGCGGCCCCGGCGAACACCGGCAGCACGAACCGCGCCGGCACCCGCCCGATGATCAGCAGCGCGACCGCGACGACCACCAGCAGCGTCGTGGTGCTCAGGTCGGGCTGCAGCACGGTGAGCATGATCGGCACCGCGGCCAGGACCAGTGCGCCCAGGAACCGCTGCCACGCCGGCCGGCCCGATCCCAGGACGCCGGCGACGACCAGGAGCATGCCCAGTTTCGCGAGCTCGGAGGGCTGGAAGGTGAACCCGCCGAAGGCGATCCACCGGGTGGCGCCGTTGGCCGACAGCCCCACCACGGGCACCGCGAGGAGCAGCACGACGGCCGCGGCGTAGCAGACGACGCCGAGCACCCCGAGCAGGCCGACCCGGACCCGCCAGAACAACGCCAGCAGCACGAGCCCGCCGCCGGCGATGATCGCCTGCCGCACGGCGGTGTCGGCGCCCTCGACGACGGCGAGGTTCGCCAGTCCCGCGACGACCAGGACCAGCGTGGCCAGCACGGCCACGAGGTCGAACGCCAGCCCGGGGTTGCGCGGGCGCCGCGGCGGCCGCTCCGCGCGGGACGGCCGGTCGGAGGCCCACGCGGAGACCCGGCGCCTGCCACGCAGGAGCCGGCGCAGGCGCCTGCCGGGCCTCATCGCGACGGTCCCCCGCGCCGGCCGGTCACGGGGTGCACCCGCCCGTCGGCGGGACGCGGACCGCCGGGCTGGCCGCGACCCCCGGGCCACCCGTGACGGCGGTGAGGGCGGTCGCGGCGGCGTCGGGCACCCGGACGGACGCGACGACGTCGGCGCGGTCCCCGCCCGCGGGCACTGTCACGGTGCCGTCGGCGAGCGTGCCGGCGGTGCCGGCGCACAGGTCGTCGAGCCGCAGGACCCAGCCGACGGCCACCGGCTCCGGCGCGGGACGCAGCCCCACGTGGATCCGGACGAGGCAGTCCTGCCCGGACCCGCAGGTCCGCACGGTGCGCAGGCCGACCGCGCCGACCGCGCCGGCGGCGGGCGGCGCGGGGGCGGCCGGCAACGGTGGCAGCGGCCTGGCCGGCGCGGCCACGGCCGCCGTGTCCCGCCCGCTCGCGAGCAGCAGGGCGATGTCCGCCTCGATCCGCTCGTGCAGCAGCACCCACTCGACCACCAGCACCGCCGACACCGCCAGCGGCCAGGCGATCCAGAGCCACCAGCGGCGCCGTCCCCCGCGCACGCCCGCGTACCCCCCGGCGCGAACCACCCCGCAGCCCCCCTCGTCCCCCGCCACGGCCCGACTCGTCCCCGCGGACACCGTGCCCGACGCGGGCGCGGCACAGGCAGGGGCGGACGGCCCCGCGGGGTCCACGGGGTCCCGGGGCGGAAGAGGCCCTTTCCGGGGCGATGGACCCTGGCGGGTCGTGGCGTCACACCACGCGGCGAGGCCCGGCTCGAGCAAGGACCACTGGCCCGACGCGCGCCGCCGCGAGCAGCGGCAGCGCCCCCCACGTCGCGGCCTCGGTCGGGGCGCTCGACCGCTGCTCAGCTCGGTGGCGGGTCCTCACCCTCCCCGGGGACCGGCGGGACGGGCCTGCCCCGGTCGCGCCGGGCCGCGGCAGGGCTCAGACGCCACCGAGCAGCGCCTCGAACGACGGCGCGTCGGCGAACGGGTCCGCCGCCCGCGCCGCCGGCCGCGTGGCGACGAGCTCGGCCAGCTCCTCGGCCGCGCGCTCGATCCGCGCGGCCAGCCCGTGGCTCGCCTCCCCCGCGCCACCCCAGTCCTCCGACGCCGCGAACACGCCGGTGGGCGCGACGACGGCGCGCAGGTAGGCGAACAGCGGCCGCAGCGCGTGCTCGAGCGCCAGCGAGTGCCGGGCCGTGCCGGCCGTCGCCCCCATCAGCACCGGCTTGCCGGTCAGGGCGTCCTTGTCCACGACGTCGAAGAACGTCTTGAACAGCCCGCTGTACGACGCCGAGAAGATCGGCGTGACCGCGATGATCCCGTCGGCGCCGGTCACGGCCTCCAGCGCCGGCCGCAGCCCGGCGTTCGCGAAACCGGTGACCAGGTCGTCGGCCAGGTCGCGGGCGTGCTCGCGCAGCTCGACGACCTCGACGTCGGCCTCCACGCCGCGGCGGCGCAGGGCCGCCACGGTCGCCGCGGCCAGCCGGTCGGCCAGCAGCCGGGTGGACGACGGGACGGACAGTCCCGCGCTCACCACGGCGATCCTTCGCTTCTCCATGATCAGGCCGCCTCCTCCGGGGCCTGCCCCGTGACGTCGTCCGCCGGGGCGTAGACGGTCGAGTCCTTCGCGCCGCGCGCGGCGACCAGGGACTCGTGGGTCGGAGCGTCGGGGACGTGCGCGGGCTTGAGCGCGGCGAACTCCTTGCGCAGCACCGGCACGACCTCCTCGCCCAGGATGTCGAGCTGCTCGAGCACGGTCTTCAGGGGCAGGCCCGCGTGGTCGACCAGGAACAGCTGGCGCTGGTAGTCCCCGACGTAGTCGCGGAACCCCAGGGTCCGCTCGATGACCTGCTGCGGGCTGCCCACGGTCAGCGGGGTCTCCCGGCTGAAGTCCTCCAGCGAGGGCCCGTGCCCGTAGACCGGTGCGTTGTCGAAGTACGGCCGGAACTCCTTCACCGCGTCCTGGCTGTTCCTCCGCATGAACACCTGCCCGCCGAGCCCGACGATCGCCTGGTCCGCGGCGCCGTGGCCGTAGTGCTCGAACCGGCGGCGGTAGAACTCGACCATCCGCCTGGTGTGCTCCGCCGGCCAGAAGATGTGGTTGTGGAAGAAGCCGTCGCCGTAGTACGCGGCCTGCTCCGCGATCTCCGGGCTGCGGATCGAGCCGTGCCACACGAACGGCGCGACGCCGTCGAGCGGGCGCGGGGTCGAGGTGAAGCCGCGCAGCGGGGTGCGGAACCGGCCCTCCCAGTCGACGACGTCGGAGTCCCACAGCCTGCGCAGCAGCGCGTAGTTCTCGATGGCCAGCGGGATGCCGTCCCGGATGTCCTTGCCGAACCACGGGTAGACCGGGCCGGTGTTGCCGCGGCCCATCATCAGGTCCACGCGGCCGCCGGCCAGGTGCTGCAGCATCGCGTAGTCCTCGGCGATCTTCACCGGGTCGTTCGTGGTGATCAGCGTCGTGGCCGTCGAGAGCTGCAGGCGCTCGGTCTGCCCCGCGATGTAGCCGAGGGTCGTCGTCGGCGACGAGGAGAAGAAGGGCGGGTTGTGGTGCTCGCCCAGGGCGAAGACGTCCAGCCCCACCTCCTCGGCCTTCTTCGCGATCGCGACGACCGCCGTGATCCGCTCCGCCTCGGACGGCGTGCGCCCGGTCGTCGGGTCGGTCGTGACGTCGCTGACGGAGAACACTCCGAACTGCATGACCCTCACCTCACTGGTTGATGTGTCATCTACCGTGCCTCAACCTTGGTGACGTGTCAACTATTCCGGTACCGTGGAGCCCATGACCCGATGGCTCGACGAGCGCGAGCAGCGGACCTGGCGCGCCTACCTCGCGATGCAGGCCCAGCTGCAGGCGCAGCTGCACCGGCGGCTGCAGGCCGACTCCGGCCTCTCCTACGCCGACTTCGACGTGCTCGTCGCGCTGACCGACCGCAACGGCGAGCAGGTGCGCGTGCTGGAGCTGGCCGAGGCCCTGCAGTGGGAGAAGAGCCGGCTCTCCCACCACCTCTCGCGGATGCAGAAGCGCGGTCTGGTCGAGCGGCAGGAGTGCACCGACGACGCCCGGGGGGCCTTCGTCGTGCTGACCGAGGAGGGGCGGCGCGCGATCGAGGGCGCGGCGCCCGGCCACGTCGAGGCGGTGCGGGAGCTGATGTTCGACGGGCTCGACGCCGCCCAGGTCGACGCGCTCGCCGGCATCGCGGAGACCGTGCTCGACCGGATCCGCGCGGCGAGCTGAGCGAGCCGACGGACCGAACTGCGCGGGATCGGGCACGATCGGCCGCTGCGGCATGCGGGGCGGGGCGCCGGGTACCCGACGGTCCATGGGTGAGGACCAGCAGCTGGTCGCGGACCTCGTCGTCGAGCGTCTGCGCGCGTGGGGCGTCGAGCGCGTGTTCGGCCATTCCGGCGACGGGATCAACACCGTGCTCGGGGCGATGCGGCGGGCCGGGGGCCGTCCGGCGTTCGTGCAGGCCCGGCACGAGGAGACCGCGGCGCTGATGGCGGTCGGGCACGCGAAGTACACCGGCGGCGTCGGCGTCGTCATGTCCACGCAGGGCCCGGGCGCGGTCCACCTGGTCAACGGCCTGTACGACGCCAAGCTCGACGGCGTGCCGCTGGTCGCCGTCGTCGGCCAGCAGGAGCGGACGGTGCTGGGGTCGGCCTACCAGCAGGACATCGACCTGCAGACGCTGTTCGGCGACGCCACCCGCTACGTGCAGACGGTGACCGCGCCGGAGCAGGCGCAGATGGTGCTCGACCGGGCCTTCCGTACCGCCCTGGCCTCCCGCGCGCCCTGCGCGGTCGTCCTGCCGCACGACGTGCAACGGCTGCCCCTGCCCGAGGGCCTCCCCCAGGAGCACGGCGTGATCGTCAGCTCACCGCAGTGGCGGCGGCCCCGCGTGCGCCCGCACGACGACGACCTGCGCGCCGCCGCCGAGGTGCTCAACGCCGGCCGGAAGGTCGCCCTGCTGGTCGGGCAGGGCGCGCGGCACGCCGGCGCACAGGTTCAGGCCGCGGCCGAGCGGCTCGGCGCCGGGATCACCACCAGCCTGCTGGGCAAGCCCTGGGTGGACGAGCACTCCCCCGTCGCCGCCGGGGTCATGGGGCACCTGGGCACCAGCGCGAGCGCCTTCGTTCTGGAGAACTGCGACACGCTGCTGATCGTCGGCTCGAACGACCCGTGGACCGAGTACTACCCGCCGCCCGGGCAGGCGCGCACCGTGCAGATCGACGTCGACACCCGCAACCTCGGCAACCGCTACCCGGTCGACGTCGGGCTGCCCGGCGACGCGGCCGAGACCCTCGACGCCCTGCTCCCCCTGCTCGACGAGCGGGCCGACGACGGCTGGCGCACCCAGGTCGTCGAGGCGGTGGAGCGGTGGCGCGACCTCGCCGCGGAACGGGCGGCGCTGCCCGCCCGGCCGCTCAACCCCGAGCTGGTCGTCCGCGAGCTCAGCCCCCGGCTGCCCGCCGACGCGCAGGTCGGGGTCGACGTGGGGTCGATCACCTACTGGTACGCCCGGCACCTGCTGCTGCCGCCGGGTGTGCAGGCCCACCTGTCCTCGACGCTGGCGAGCATGGGCTCGGCCCTCCCGTACGGCCTCGCGGCCAAGCTCGCCGCCCCGGACCGGCCGGTCGTCGCGCTGGCCGGCGACGGCGCGATGCAGATGAACGGGCTCGCCGAGCTGATCACCGTCGCGGCCCGCTGGTCGGACTGGGCCGACCCGCGGTTCGTCGTCTGCGTCCTGCACAACCGGGACCTGGCGGAGGTGACCTGGGAGCAGCGCGAGATGGAGGGCGACCCGCGGTTCGACGACAGCCAGCGGCTGCCGGAGTTCCCCTACGCCCGCTACGCCGAGCTGCTGGGCCTGCACGGCATCCGCGTCGACGACCCCGCCGACGTCGGCGCCGCGTGGGACGCCGCCCTCAAGGCCGACCGTCCCGCCCTGCTGGAGGCCGTGGTCGACGCCGAGGTGCCGCTGCTCCCGCCCTTCCCGGCGGGGCGGCAGAAGCTCGACACGATGCGGCAGGGCCTGGCCCAGGACGGGCCGGAGGGCGAGCGCGCCCTGCAGTTCCTCGAGGAGCAGGCGCGGCAGGAGGGCGGGTCGGGCTGAGCGGTCCCCGGGTCAGTCCTCCACCACCAGCGGGAGCTTGAAGGTCAGGTTCCGGAGGGCGTTCGCCGGCGGCCGCAGCATGGGTGGGTAGCGCAACTCCGCCTGCACCCACGCGATGATGTCCTGCGCGCGTCGACGGCTGTTCGCGATCCCGGAGACGACGAAGCCGTCCTCGTCGACCACCGTCCACGTCCACTCGCGGTAGCCGGTCCGCCTGGTCACCGTCAGCTGCACCGCGACACCCTATGCACCCGGTCGGTGGGCGGATCCGGGCACCCACCTCCACGGGGCTCGCGGAGCGTCGCGGGCAGCGCCGAAGGCCCCTCGTCCACAACCTCGTTCCGGGAGCCGGACCAGGGCGGGAACGGACCTCAGACCGCGGCGGTGCCGATCAGGCCCTTCCGGGTGACGAGCCCGGCGAGCTGCTCCTCGGAGAGCCCCTCGGTGCCGTCGGGCCTGCGGGGCAGGACCATGTACCGGGACTCCGCGCTCGCGTCCCACACCGAGATCGCGACCGGGTCCGGCAGCTCCAGACCGAACTCGCGCAGCACGCCGCGCGGGTCGCGCACCACGCGGGAGCGGTAGGCCTCGCTCTTGTACCAGGACGGCGAGGGCCCCAGCAGCGCGATCGGGTAGCAGGAGCACAGCGTGCACACCACGACGTGGTGCTCCTCCGTCCCGTCCGCGCGCACGCCGTTCGCGACCACCTTGAGCCGCTGCTCCTGGAGGCCGCCCGCCATGGACAGGCCCAGCTCGCGGATCGCGGCGTTGGCGTCGGCCAGCAGGCGCTCCGCGAAACCCGGATCGGTCCACGCGCGGGCAACGATCCGGGCCCCGTTGGCCGGGCTCCCTCCGGCGAGGAACTCGTCGATGCGGGCGTCGATCTCGCCGGGTTGCAGCAGCCCGCGAGCCTCCAGCAGCGACTCGACGTGCCGGACCTCGGCCGAGATCGTCGCGCTCGCGTGTTCCCCACTCATGCCCGCTCCTCCACCAGGTAGTCCTCCCACAGCTCCACCACGACGGAGTGGTCGCCGGCGCCGAACAGGTCCGCCGCCGCGAAGCGGACGTGGTACACGGGGTGCGGCTCGCCGTCCCGGCCGCGGGCCCGCTCGTCGGCCAGCGGGTGCCGGCCCGCCAGCTCCACGACGGTGCCGACCGCGCCCCGCGCGTAGCCCGGCAGCCGGGTGTGTCCCGCCACGTCGAGCGACCGGGTCCGCACCCGGTCGCCCGCCGCGAACCGGTCAGCCATGCGCGAGCTCCTCGGCGGTCGCGACGCCCTTCTCCGCCAGCAGCAGGCGTATCGCGGCGAACCACCGCTCGTAGTAGGAGGCGGCCAGGTACTCCCGCACCGGCAGCCGCTCCTGCGCGTCGCGGAACTCGTCGAGGTTGTAGACGCCGCGCCGGATCAGGGCGCCGTTGAGCGCGAACACGTGCGCCTCCCAGTCCGCGTGGAAGCGCGGCTCGTCGGGCTCCTCGACGATCGGTGCGAACCCGCTCATCCCGCCGACGTCGTTGATGCGGCTCACGGGCCCTTCCTACCTCACGACCTCCGCGGCGGTCACCCCGGACGACGTCGGGGTGACCGCCGTGCCGTCCCGCCAGCGGTGGTCGACAACGCGACGGTCGGTTACTTTCCGTGTGACGCACGTCGCACGACGAACGGAGATCGGCCGATGCTCTATCCCGCGTACGAGTGGCACCGGCGGTTGACCGAGCCGGCCCGGATCTCGTCGAAGCTCCTGCACCGCACCCTGTCGGGACTGCCCGCGCCGGTCGCGGAGCTGGGCGGGACCCGCAGGCTCAAGGCCGTCAGCGAGATCGTCGCGGGCAGCCGTCCCACCCACGTCCGCCCGGACTGGGGCATCGACTCGGTCACGGTCGCGGGCCAGCGCGTCGCGGTCGAGGTCCGGCCCGTCCTGGCGACACCCTTCGCCACCCTGTTGCACTTCGCGACACCCGGGGTGACCGGGAGGACGCCGACGCTGCTGGTGGGGCCGATCTCCGGGCACTTCGCCACGCTGCTGCGGCCCACGGTCCGCATGCTGCTGTCCGACCACGACGTCTACGTGCTGGACTGGCACAACGCCCGGGACGTCCCGGTCGAGGAGGGCCGGTTCGGGCTCGACGAGTACATCGACCACGTACTGGCCGCGATGCGCCACCTCGGCCCGGGCCACCACGCCCTGGCCGTGTGCCAACCGGCCCCGCTGGTGCTCGCGGCTGTCGCCCTGCTGGCGGTCGCGGACGACCCGGCACAGCCCCGCAGCCTCACGCTCATGGCCGGCCCCATCGACACCCGGGTGAACCCGAACCGGATCAACGAGCTCGCCGCGCGCCGGCCGCTGTCGTTCTACGAGCGGTTCCTCGTCTCGCGGGTGCCCCGCCGCTACGCCGGTGCCGGGCGGCGCGTGTACCCGGGGCTGGCCCAGCTGACCGCGTTCCTGTCGATGAACACCCGGCGGCACCTGGGCTCGCACGTCCAGCTCTACCGCGCGCTGGTCGCGGGCGACGGCGCGACCGCCCGGCGGATCCGCGACTTCTACGACGAGTACGGCGCGGTCATGGACGTGCCGGCCGAGTTCTACCTGGAGACCCTGCAGCACGTCTTCATGGAGCACGCCCTGCCCCGGGGGGAGTTCGTCTGGCGCGGGCAGCGGGTCGATCTCGCCGCCATCCGCCGGACCGCCCTGCTCACCGTCGAAGGAGCCGAGGACGACCTGTGCTCGCCCGGGCAGACCGAGGCGGCCCACGGGCTCTGCACCGGGATCCCCGCGGACGATCACCACCACCACCTGCAGTCGGGCGTCGGGCACTACGGGGTGTTCGCGGGCTCGCGCTGGTCCGAGGAGATCTACCCGGTGTTCCGGGACTTCGTCGCGGCCCGGTCGGCCGCCCGCACCGCGTCCTCGTCCGGAAGTCGCGTCCCCCACGCGAGGATCGGAGCCGCTCGATGACCGCAGAAGCGCCCGGCCGACCCGGTGGGAAGCGGACCGTCCCGCCGGAGCGGCCCCGGCCGCCGGCGGAGCCCGTCGCGGCCGACGAGGCCGACGCGCTCGGCGTGGTCGAGGGCGGCGAGGCGGTCGGCATCCCGTCGGTCACCGGGGTCCTGAAGGGACTCGCCTCGGCCTTCGCTCAGCCCGGGCCCGTCACCCGGGGCGCCGGACGGTTCGTCCGGGACCTGGTGTCGATCGCGCGCGGGACCGACGAGCACACGCCCCATCCGAAGGACAAGCGCTTCGCCGACCCGGCCTGGTCGATGAACCCGCTGTTCCGCCGGCTGGGTCAGGGCTACCTCGCCCTGGGCTCGGAGCTGGGCCGGCTGGTCGACGAGTACGAGAAGAGCGCCGCGGACTGGCACGACGTGGAGCGGGCCCGGTTCGCGGTGTCGGCGTTGACCAGTGCGCTGGCGCCGACCAACCAGCTGCCGACGAACCCCGCCGCGCTCAAGCGGGCCTTCGACACCGCGGGCGCCAGCGTCCTGCGCGGGGCCCGGCAGTTCGTGCACGACGTCCGGCACAACGGCGGGCTGCCCTCGCAGACCGACCGCAGTGCCTTCACGGTGGGCGAGGACCTGGCCGTCACCCCGGGGTACGTCATCGACCGGGACGAGGTGGCCGAGCTCATCGAGTACCGGCCGAGCACCCCCACCGTCCGGGAGCGCCCCTTGCTGGTCGTCCCGCCGCCCATCGGCCGGTACTACTTCCTGGACCTGCGGCCCGGGCGCAGCTTCGTGGAGTACGCGACGAGCCGCGGGCTGCGCGTCTACATGCTCAGCTGGCGCAACCCCACCCGGGAACAGGCGGACTGGGACATCGCCACCTACGCCCGGCGGATCCTCAGCGCCTGTGAGGTCCTCGAGGACGTGACCGGGGTCGAGGACGTCAACACCCTCGGCTTCTGCGCCGGGGGCATCCTCCAGTCGGTCGTCCTGGGTCATCTCGCCGCTCGGGGCGAGCACACCATCCACTCCGCGTCGTACGGCGTCACGCTGCTGGACTTCGGGGTCCGGGCGCCGATCGGCGCCTTCTCCGCGCCGCGGGCGTTGGAGATGGCCCGGGCGGACTCGCAGCGCCGTGGGGTGATCACCGCGCGGTCCCTGGGCACGGTGTTCAGCTGGATGCGCCCGGACGACCTGGTGTTCAACTACGTCGTCAACAACTGGCTGATGGGCGAACGTCCTCCGGTCTTCGACATCCTGGCCTGGAACGCCGACGGGACGAACCTGCCCGCGGCGCTGCACTCGGAGTTCCTCGACATCTTCCGGTCCAACACCCTCGCCGAGGGGCACCTCGAGGTGCTGGGGACGCCGATCGACCTCGGCAAGATCACCGTGCCGGTGTTCGTCACCGGAGCGGTCAACGACCACCTCACCCCCTGGACGGGGTGCTACCGGACGACCGAGCTGGTGGGCGGGCCGAGCACCTACGTCCTGAGCAACGCGGGTCACATCGCCAGCCTGGTCAACCCGCCCGGCAACCCGAAGGCCAGCTACTTCATCGGCGGGGACCCCTCGCACGGCCCCGAGCACTGGCGGGCCACCGCGGAGCGGCGCCAGGGGACGTGGTGGGAGGCCTGGGCCGACTGGCTCCTGGAGAGGTCGGGCGACGAACGCGCGGCCCCCGCCACGGCCGGCAACGCCGACCACCCACCGCTGGAGCCGGCGCCGGGCTCCTATGTCCGGGACCGCACCCCACCCCCGGCCTGACGCCGTTCGGCCTGCAGTCGGGCCTCCGCGCGCTGAGCCTCGGCGCGGGTGCTGCGCTCGCGGCGCAGCCACTCCGGCTGCTCCTCCTTCAACGCCGCGATCTGGGCGGTGGTCAGCGGCTCGGTGATCTCGGCACGAGCCAGTCCGGAGATCGACACTCCCAGTCGGTCCGCGACGACCTGGCGCGGGTGCGGGCCGTCGCGCCGCAGCTCGCGCAACCACTCGGGCGGATCGGCCTGCAGGGCGTCGAGCTCGTCGCGCGAGACGACCCCGTCCCGGAACTCGGCGGGCGTCGCCTCGAGGAGCACGCCGAGCTTCTTCGCCGCCGTCGCGGGCTTCATGGTCTGGGTCGCCCTCTGCCGCGTCATACGCCCAGATTATCGGGGCCGTAGCGGCCGATAGCCTGGGCCGGTGACCGAGCCGAACGACACCGCGTCCTTCCGGCTCGGCTACGTCCCGGGCGTCACGCCGGGCAGGTGGGCGCGGAAGTGGGCCGAGCGCCGTCCCCACGTCCCCCTGCAGCTGGTCCTGGCGACCACGGAGGAGGCGGTGGAGCTGGTCCGGACCGGCGCGGTGGACGCCGGACTCGTCCGGCTGCCGATCGACCGGACCGGACTGCACGCGATCCCGCTCTACACCGAGACCACCGTGGTCGTCGTGCCGAAGGAGCACCTGCTCACCGCGGCCGAGGAGGTCACGGTCGCGGACCTGGCGGACGAGATCGTCCTCCGGCCGCGGGACGACACCCTCGCCTGGCCCGAGGACCGGCCGGGACGGGCCGCGGCGTTCGAGCCCGCCACGACGGCCGATGCCGTCGAGCTCGTCGCCGCGGGCGTCGGCCTGCTGGTCCTCCCCCAGTCGCTGGCCCGCCTCCACCACCGCCGCGACCTCACCTACCGGCCGGTGGCCGACGCCCCGGGGTCGAGCGTCGTCCTCACCTGGCCGGACGCGGAGAACACCGACCTCATGGAGGAGTTCATCGGGATCGTCCGCGGGCGCACGGTCAACAGCTCGCGCACCCCTGCGCCGAGAGGAGACCCCGGGGACACCCGCCCCTCGAGGAAGAATGCCGCCCGGCGCCCCCGGGCCCGCCGCGGCACGCGCCGCCGCTGAGTCGAACAGGTCGAAGGCGGCGGACGAAGGGATCAGACCAGGGCCTCCAGTCGCCGGACCGCCTCCTCGAGCGGTGGCTGCGCGGCCATCTCGGCGGCCAGCCGTCGTGCGGCGCGCGCGTAGGCCGCGTCCCCCAGCACGGCCCGGACCGCCCTGCCGACGCGGTCGGCGTGGCGCTGGTCGGGGCGACGGTCTCCGCGACCCCGAGCGCGGTGCACCGTGCGGCACTGAGGTGCTGGTCCGAGGCGATCGGCATGATCACCATCGGTACGCCCCTGCTCAACGCCTCCTTGACGCTGTTGAAGCCGCCGTGGGTGACGAGCAGGGCGCAATTGTCGAGCAGGCGGGTGAGCGGCAGGACCGGTACCGGTAGGGCATGTCGGGGTCGGGCGGGAGACCGGCCCTCGCGCGCAGCTGTGCGGCCGGTGGCCGGAAGTAGCGTGAACAGCACCCGCATCGGACGCCCCCCTCGGGAACAGTTGACTGCAGCAGCGGTGTGTGTCGACCTGAGGAAGGCCGCCCCGACCGCCACCCCTCGGGCGGTCGGGGCGCCTTCCTCCCCGTCCGGCCTGGTGAGCAGAAGGTCCGTTCCTGATTGAACTGGCCTCGTCGGCCCGCGATCCGGTCTGGCGCGGTCTCCGTGACAACGGTGGCTCGGATCTCGCTCGGTCTCCTCCCCGAGAGGAGGCGCTCACGACTGCCTTCGCCTGTCGAAGGCCCTGCCGGTCTCCGACCGCGCACGCCTCCTGCCGCCCTCATCCTGGCGGCGGAGCCAGGATTTCCATCAGGTGGCCGGAGGGATCCAGGAAGTAGGCCTTCCGCCCGTCGGGACCCTCGTGGATCTCGTTCGCGCGCTGTTGGAAGGGGTCGGCCCAGTAGGTGACCCGGGAGAGTCCTATGCGGTCCATCGCAGCGTCGAACTCGTGGGCATCCATCACGAACGCGCAGTGCTGCGGACGCACGTTCTGGTCGGTCATGAACTGAAGTGTCACCTGGTTGGCCAACGGGACCGGCGTGAACGGGCCCTGTTCCGGGCCGACCTCGACGCCGAGGATCCCGGCGAGAAAGGTGGCGGATGCACGGGCGTCGTCCGCGTGGACGATCAGGTGGTCGAGCTCGACGGTCATGACTGGCTCGGTAGGTCGATGGTGATGACCTCGAGCGCTATGCCGTCGGGGTCGGGGAACGTGAACAGCGCTCCGGTGGTCGGCCCGAGGACGAAGTCCTTGATGTCGCTGCAGACCACCCCCTTGCCGGTCAGGTGTGCGTACCACTGTGCGAGCTGGTCGCGCGATGCAGCGGCGAGGGCGAGGTGATCCAGCCCGGTGCGATGTGGCGCGAACGACTCGCCGCCGTTGCGGTCGTGGACGTCGAGCCCGAGGTGCAGCGAGTGGTCCGGCCGCATCAGCAGAGCCGTGTGTCCGCCCGGGTAGTGTTCCTCGCCCCACTGGATCATTCCGAGCATCTCGGTGTACCAGTCGAGGCTGCGGGCCAGGTCGGTGACGGTGATGCCGAGATGGTGGATGCCGGTCATCGACGGCGTCCGGGCGTCTGTCGTGTGGGACTGCGGTATCACCGAACTCGCTCCTCTCGGCGACCGGAAGGACTTCCGGCTGTGCGGTCGTGGCCGGTCGAGACTCGAAGGTCGGCTCGTTCGGACGGGCCCGACCGCTCGAGCGGACGTGGAAGGGCCCTCTGATACTGGGTCGAGTGCTCCGCGAGGCGGTAGGTAGAACCACGTAGTCGGCTACGGCAGTGAGCTGGGGCCGGCGGCGATGCCGGCTCCTCTCGCCTGGCGCAGTGCGTACGTCGCCAACTGTGCACGGTTCGCCGTTCCGGTCTTGGCCAGGAGTCGTTCCACGTGCTTCTCCACGGTGCGTGACGACAGGAACAGCCGCTGGCCGATCTCCCTGTTGGGCAGCCCCTCGCTGACCAGTGCCAACACCTCCTGCTCACGTGGGCTGAACTCATCGGCGCCGCGCGGAACCCGGCGACCGAGGTGACGCAACGCGGTCCGGCAGGCGTCGGCCGCGCCGCGTAGGCCACGGGTCTCGAACGACTCGAGGGCATCGGTCAGCCAGACCACGGGCCGGCCCCAACCGTCTTCAGCCGCCGCCGAGGCGACGAGCCAGGAGACCACGGCGTGGAGGAAGCCGTTCGAGCCGAGCTTCTGCCGGACCGCTTCGATCGTCGCGGTGGCGGCCTCCGCTTCCCCGGCCCGGCCGAGGAGCACCGCGTCGGCGGCGTCGAGCAGCGCCGTCACCTGTCCGTCACGATGGAAGTTGTACGTGCGCAGATCGGCGCCGAACTCACCCGCGTCCGCCCCCCGCACACTCCGGACCAACGGATCGAGGGCGACCAGCGGAGGGATCACGGCCGGTCGCGCCGGATGGAGCATTTCGACCGCTGCCGTCAGCTCAGCGGCGGCGGTGGCCAGATCGCCCTCGGCCAGGGCGCACGCCGCCAGACAGTGGGCGTGGAGTGCGACCATCTCCGTGGTCTGCCCCCCGGCCAGCGGCAGCGCCTTTGCGAGCGCCGCATCCATCGCGGCGCGGTCCCCGCGCAGCGCGTGCAACGCTGCGCCGGTGACCAAGGCGGCCGGAACCAGCTGGCCGAGGCGGTAGCGGCGGCCCAACCGCTCCGCGGTGGCCGTGTGTGCCAGGCCGGTCTCCGGAGCCTCGCGCCACCAGGCAACGGCACCGAGGGCGAGCTCGGCGAACGCCTCGGTCTCGGGTGCTCCGCAGGAGGCGGCGAGCCGCCGCGCGACCTCGAGCTGCGCCTCGCCGCCTCGTCGGTAGGCCTCGACGAAGCCCCATTCGGCGAGCGCCCTGGCCTCACGGTGGGCCAGGCCGGCCTCGTGTGCGACGTCCTTCGCACGCTCGAAGATCCTCCCGGCTGCTTCGAGGTCACGTGCTCGCAGGCATCGACCGTGCACCAGCAGCGCCTCGCAGTGCAGGTCGGCATCCTCGACGGCGCTCGAGGCCTCGACCGCGGCGGCGGCGAGCGCAGTGGCGTCGTCCAGGCGATACTCGCCGATCGCCACCAGCGCCCGCAGCGTGTCGACCTGCGCCGACACGGCGTGGGCCTCGCCGCCGACCACACGATCCAGGTGCGCGGTGGCCAGCGCCCACTCAGTGGCCGCGACCGCCGAGCGGGCCAGCGCCAGGTGCACCTCTCCCCTCTCCGTGCCGTCCGGGTCGGATCCCTGTCCATCCAGCCTCGCGAGCAGCTCCTCACCGATCGGGAAGATCTCGTCGGCACGACCGGCCGCGGCGAGCGTCATCACGAGCTCGCGCATGAGCGGTAGCTCGAGCGGAGTGCCCTCGGCGAGGGCCAGCGCCCGGCGCAGTGCGGCCTCGGCGCTGCTGAGCGCGCCCTGCTGCAACGCTCCTCGACCCACCCTCAGCAGCAGCTCCGCCGCCGCCTGGAAGTGCCCGGCGGTCACTGCGAGCTCCGCGGTGACCTCGGCCAACTCGTCGCTCGGGGTAGGCCGGGCGGCTCGCAGCGATGCCCACACCTGGCGGGCCCGCAACCCTCGCTCCGGGCCGGGCATCCCGGCGAGCAGCGCGTCGCGGGTCAGCGCGTGGCGAAACCGGGCCCCGACTGGGCCGAACTCCACCAGCCCGAGGTCAGCGGCGGGGCGAAGGGCGCCATGAATCTCGGTGACCTCCACGTCGAGGACCTCCGCCAGCAGGGCGGTGTCGATCTGTCGTCCCAGCAGCGCGGCGTCCAGCAGCAGCTGCCGGTCGCGCTGACTCAGCGAGGCGCACCTTCGGCGCACCGACTCCGCCACGGTGTCCGGCACGCCGTGCCTGAGGTCCCCGCGCACATGCCAGGCGCCGTCGGCCGGGACCAGGACGCCGTCGTTCGCCAACCCGGCCAGCAACTCCTCCACGAAGAACGGCAAGCCGTCCGCCCGTTCCTGGACCAGTTGCTGCACCGCGGGCGGCACCGCAGAGTCGCCGAGGCAGTGCCGGGTCATCTCCAGGACCTGATCCGCGGTCAGCCGAGACAGCTGCAGCAGCCTGGCCGAGCGCCGATCGACCAGGCTCATCAACGTGACCACCGCGTCCAGCGAACGATCCGGTCGCGAACCGACAACGACCAGCACCGGCTCCTCAGGTACATGGTCGGCCAGGTACTCGAGCACTCCGCGGGTCTCCGGGTCCGCCCAGTGCATGTCGTCGAGAAGGAGAACGCCGGGCCCGCCACGGCTGCACGTGCGGAGGACCCGCAGTAATCCTTCGGCGACGTGCAGCAACGACGGCATGCTCGGTCCGGCCGGAATCGCGCCCCCCACGGGCAAGGAGGGGACCAGCTGAGCCAACACGCCCAGAAACGGTGCGACATCCGGATCGTCCCAGCGCGCCCCCGCACGATCAGCTGCCAGCAGCGCTTCGACCAGAGGCCGGAATGCGACGGGGGTCGTGGTCTGGACCCCCCGTCCGATCAGCGCGGTGCCCCCACGTAGCGAGCACCATCGGCGTACCTCGCGCAGCAGCCGCGTCTTGCCCACACCGGGCTCTCCAGCGACGACGATCGTCTCTCCGCGACCGTCGGCCGCTGACTCCAGGCCCCGGCGCAAGACGGCCAGCTCGTCGTGGCGTCCGATGACAGCCTGCGACAGCAACCCCGTCATGCGGGTCATTGTTGGGCCCGCGCCTCGGCAGCGGAAGTCGCCCGGGCCCCCGTCGAGTACGTGTCGAGTTCGCAGAACGACCGCGAGAGGACCGCTCGGCAAGGGTCGTGCTCGTCGTGGTCATCAGGCACAAGCGCCTCCTCCCACTTCATCGGCGCAGTGAGCGGATCCGCCAGCCACGCCATCTCGCGACAGCTTCGGCCACACGTGAAGATCAGAAGCAGGCGCCCGCGCCGAACCACGCGCAGATCAATGCCCTGACTTGGCCGATACTGCGTGGTTCGGCACGTCAACGATCGAGAAGACGAGGCAGGAGCCCTGCCGAGTTCCACCCGGACTCCATCGCCCTGCCCGTGGCAGGCACCGTGGAGGGCGGTCGACGCTGGTCGGTGTGTCGGTCTGTGCTGGCGCGTGTGGGTTGGTGACGTTGCTGATGATGCCTTTCTGCTGCCTCACGCACTGCCGCGACGGCGCCCCGGGCGAGGTTGGGCTGTCATCCCGTTCGCGCGCCGAGCAGCGAGGACACACCGGCGACCCGCAGCTGCTCGACCGCGGGCGGCTCCTGGTCGAGCGCGACCTGGCGCCGAGGCGCGCCGGCGCAGCCCCGCGCTCTCGCCCGGGTCAGACCCAGTTGCGCATGGTCGCCTCGAGCCAGGCCCGGGATCTTCCCGCGTCAGTCCGGCTGAGCGGTCAGGGAAAGTGCTGGGTGGCCGGGGACCGGCTGCCGCTCCTCGCGTTCCTTCAGCTCTGTGATGTCCCGGAAGACGATGGCGACCTGACGGCTGTCGGCGTCGTTCACCCGGGTTGCATAGACGTCGTACCAGCGTCCGGTGTTGTCGTGGTGGCTTTCGAAGCGTGTCGCCTCCCCCGTTCGGGCCACGCTGCCGTAGGTGTCGATCCAGCGGTGCTCGTTGCCCGGATCGACCTCGCTTCCCGGCTTGCCGGTGACGTCGGCCAATCCCGTCTGGTGCTGGAACGCCCCGTTGACCTCCAGGAAGCGATAGTCGACCGGGGTCCCCCCGTCATCCTCGACGATCTCGATGATGCAGAAGCCCTCGTCGACGGACTCGAGGAGCGACCTGTACTTCGCCTCGCTCTCCTGCAGCGCGACCTGGACCCGCGCTCGCTCGACCCACGGCCAGGTCCGTGCAGCCGCCTCGCGCACCAACCCGATGTCGGACTCGGTCCACTGACGCGGTCTACGGCTGTGCGTGCTCAGCACGGCCACGATGCGGCCGTCACGGACGAGCGGGATCCCGAGCACGGCGCCGACGTCGATGCCCCGGAGTGCGGCACGTTCGGACGGCGTCAGGCGGGGATCGCCGCCGGTGTCCTCGATCGCGGCCACGGCCCCCTGCCGCAGCGTGTCCATCGTCCACCGGCCGTACTCCGTCGCCGCGTACCTGCCGGCAGTGAGCGGCTCGACGCCGTCCACGAACCCCTCGCCCACGATCCAGTCGTCGCCGGCGATCTCGGCGTAGAACGCCCGGTCGACGTCGAGCTGCTCGCCGACGAGCCTCGCCGCGACCGACATGATGTCGGACGCCGTCGTGAGCGGCCGGAGCGCGTCGTCGAGGCTCAGGAGGAACCTCTGCCATTCCTCGCTGGCACGCACCGCTGCCTCGGCACGGGCACGCTCGACAGCCTCCCAGGTGCGGTCCGCGGTCTCCTCCAGTAGCGCGACATCCTGCGGACTCCACCGACGTGGGACCGGGCTGATCGTCGCCATGACCGCGACGGGCGCGCCCTCCTTGAACAGGGGGGTCGACACGAGGGAACGGGACGAGACCGACAACATGCCCGCCCGCTCGTCGTCGCTCAGCGCGGGGTCGGTGGCCGAGTCCTCGATGACGAGCGACCTACCGGCCAGCCAAGCCTCGGCGTGCACCCGGAAGACGTTCAGGTCCCACTCTCCCGCCATGCTCGGCAGCTGGTCGCGCAGCTCGCCCCGGTAGTACTCCTGCACGACGATCACCTGCCGTTCGAGGTCGAGCGTCCCGTACTGCACCCACTCCACGCCCTGGTGCTCGCCCAGGACGCAGCAGGCGGCCTTCTGGATCTCGACCGGATCGCTCAGCGGCCGCATCGTGTCACTGAGTTTCAGCAGGAACGCCTGCCGCCTCTCGCTCTCGCGCAGCGCGGACTCGGCGCGGGCACGCTCGACCTCGCCCCAGCAGCGGACTGCGACCCCGTCCATCAGGGCGATCTCGTCCGGTGACCAGCGGCGAGGCCGGCCGTGGTCGACCGCGAGGACGCAGCGCAGCGTGCCCGTGGCCAGGACGGGGACGGCGAGGTTGGCGGCCATCCCGAGCCGCGCGCACGTCTCCTTCACGGACGCCCGCAGCCGGGGGTCCGCCTGGACGTCGTCGACCACGTTCGCCCGTCCGTCGAGCAGCCACGACGTCCCCGGCTGCCACTGCGCCATGGGGTAACGGCCCGCGATCGAGGACGCCGTCGGGGCGTCGGACTCGCCGACCGTGACCCAGTCCCCGCTGTCCCAGTCGACCTCGCTCCAGTAGGCGCGGTCCACGCCCAGCTGGTCGCGGACCATCCGGCAGGCGGTGGTGGCGACCTCAGCCGGGTCCACGAGGTCGCGCACGGCGTCGGAGAACCTCACCAGGAAGGCGTTCAGCTCCTCGTTCCGCCTGCGCGTGCGGGCCAGCTCGAGCTGGCCGCCGACCCGGGCGACGAGCTCGCGCGCCGAGAAGGGCTTGACGATGTAGTCGTCGGCACCTGCCAGGAGCCCCTCGATGGCGTCCTCCTCCGCCGCGCGGGCGGTGACGAGCACGACCGGGACCGACCTCAGCACCTCGTCCGCGCGCAGCTCCCGGAGCAGCGCGAACCCGTCCATGCCCGGCATCATCACGTCGGCGAGGACGAGATCCGGCGGCCCGCGGCGCGCGAGCGCCAGGGCCTGCGCCCCGTCCGCCGCCGTCTCCAGCTCCCAGTGCGGCGCCAACAGACGTGCCAGGTAGTCACGCATGTCCTGGCTGTCGTCGACGACCAGGACGCGCGCCGCGGGCGCATACCCGCCGAGCGCCCGGCGGACCGTCGCGTCGTCGGCTGCGAACAGCTCCGCCTCGGGTGCATCACCCCAGCGCGAGGCCTCCTCCGCCATCGCCGCCGCGACCTGCAACGGTGCCGATGTCGGTGGCGCCGTGTCCGCCGATTCGTGGCGCCTCCCCGAGGGGATCCAGACGGTGAACGCGGTCCCCTCGCCCTCGGTGCCGGCGACCCGGACGCGCCCGTGATGACGGCGCACCAGCTCGTCGACCAGGGCGAGCCCGATCCCCGCCCCCTCGTGCGTCCGCGCACGCGTGCCCCGTACCCGGTGGAAGCGCTTGAAGACGTGCGGCAACTCCTCCTCGGGAATGCCCACCCCGGTGTCCCGGACGACGAGTTCGGCGTGCTTCGGCAGGGCTCGCAACGTCACGGTGATGCCGCCGTCGAACGTGAACTTCAGCGCGTTCGAGAGCAGGTTGGAGACGATCTTCTCCCACATCTCGACGTCCACCCACACCGGCTCGGTCAGCTGCTCCAGGTCGACCTCGAGGCCGATCCCGACGCGGCGGGCGGTGCTCTCGAACTGGGCCACGATCTCGCGGGTGCGCTCGGCGAGGTCCACCGGCGCGAACGTCGCCCGCAGGCGCCCCGCCTCGATCTGGGAGAAGTCCAGCATCGTCCCGACCAGCCGCTGCAGGCGATGCGCGTTGCGGCGCACCAGCTCGACGTCGGCTCGCTGCTCCGGCGTGAGGCCGTCCCGGTCGAGTTCCTCCAGCGGGCCGAGCATCAGCGTCAACGGTGTGCGGAACTCGTGCGAGACGTTCGAGAAGAACTCCGTCTTGGCCCGATCCAGATCCGCCAGGCGCTGCAGGCGATCGCGCTCCCGCTGCCGGGCATGCGCCTCGTGCACCTTGGCGCCCACGCTCTCGCCGACCAGGGTCAGGAAGCCGCGGTAGCCGTCGTCCAGCGGCACGGTCGGGAGGACGCCGAGGATCACCACGCCGACGACCCCGCCGTCGGCCCCCTGGTCGCGCAGCGGGTGCAGGACGGCCTGCTCCAGGGACAGGCGCTCGTCCGTGACGCGCTGCCCCCGGAAGCGCGCGGCGACGTCGTCGAGGAGGACCTCCGACCCCTCCTCCACGACGCGGGTCAGCGGCCATGCCGCCCCCGGCGCGAGCCGCAGCCGCCGCGGCGCCATCGCGCTTCCCGCCTCGGCGCCGCTCACCGCCACCAGGTAGGCCTCCGCGCGCGTCGCATCCAGCAGGTAGGCCGCCACGAACGGCACGTCCTCCGCGCTCGACAGGACGCCGACCGCCGCCTCGAGGGCCTCGTTGCGGCCGCGTGCCGTGGGCAGGAGGGCCAGCTCGTTGAGCGTCTGCAGCCGGCGTCGGCCGAGCACCTCCTCCGTCCGCTCGCGAAACGTCTGCTGGACGCCGAGGACCGTGCCGTCGCCCGCGCGGATCGCGACCCATGAGATGTCGAACCACCCGTCGCGCAGGCGCCCGCCCTGGACGTAGGGCACCTTCTGCCTCTCGTGGTGCACGCGCCGGCCGTCCCGGGCCTGCGCGATCGTGGACAGGAGGTAGCCGGCCGCCTCCGGATAGGCCTCGCCGGCGGCCAGGGCGAAGACGCGCTCGTATTCTCCGGCCATCGACGGGATGGCAGCCTCGTTGAAGATCGTGATCGGCTCGCTGCCGAGGTGCAGGCCCACGGCGTGCGGGGACGCCATCGCGAGCTGGGTGACCGCACGCTGCGCCTCCGGCCAGGTGCTGACGGCGCCGAGCGGCGTGCCCGCCCAGTCGATCCCGCGTGCGAGCCGGGCGATCTCGCCGTCCTCGCCGAAGGTGCGCCGGATCGCCCTCGCCTCCTCTCCGGGCACGGGCAGCGGCCGACCGGCCACGACGTTGACGATCGTCGCCCCGATCTCGTGCAACGGCAGCACCAGGTCCACGGCGGCCGCGGCCACCGCGGCGGCGGGCATCGACGGCTGCTCGGCGGTGTCCTGGCTCTGCGCGATGACTCGCCCACCGGCTGCGCGCACGGCGGCGGCGCCCGCGGCCCCGTCACTGCCCATCCCGGTCAGCACCACCGCGAGCGCGGCAGCGCCGAAGCTGTCACCGACCGACGTCAGCAGCGCGTCGAGCGGACGGTCCAGCGTCACGCTCTCGCCGGGGCGCACCGCACACGTGCGATCGGGCAGGATCTCGAGCACCGACCGCGGTGGGCACACCGTCACCGTCCCCGGCTCGATCCGCCGGCCCTCGCGCGCCCACCCGACCGGGAGGGCGATCCGGCGCGCGAGGATGTCGACGAGCACGCTCCCTTGCCCCCCGAGGTGCTGGGTGAGGACGACGGCCGCGGGGAAGTCACCGGGGAGCACGCGAAGGACGGCCGACACCGCCTCCAAGCCGCCCGCCGACGTCACCAGCGCGACGACCTCGACGCCGCGCCGCTCCACGTCCTGCGCGGCGCTCCCCGAGCCGGTCGGCGGCAGCGCCATAGCTCCTCAAGCTACAGCGACCCAAGGTCGATGACACCGCCTCGATCCGGCCCTGCGCCCTCCTGGTCCTCCGACGGACGACGCTACGGGCGGAGACCGCGGAGCGGCTCGACCTGCCCGCAGAGTCGGGAGCAAGTCAGAGACCCTGCCCTGCGAACCGGACAGGGGCTCTGCAGCGGGTCATGGGGCACGAACGGTCCTCGACGACCCTCGACCTCTCCACGCGCCGGACCAGCAATGCCGACCGCATCCTCCGGGCCCTCGACGACACCCCACGCGACGACGCTGACGACGACCCGGACGACGACGGCTCAGCGGCACTGTCGAGCGTGATGCCTTTCTGATGCCTTTCCGGCCCCGGAAACGCCGAAGGCCCTGGTCTGGGACTCCGTTTCGGAGCCTTGACCAGGGCCTTCGGCTGGTGGGCGATACTGGGATCGAACCAGTGACCTCTTCGGTGTGAACGAAGCGCTCTCCCCCTGAGCTAATCGCCCGCCGTCACGGGAGGAACCCTACATCACCCGAGGATCGGGCTCTGCAACCAGGTCCACTCCTGCAGCCCGACCCACCCCGCCACCAGCCAGAAGGCGTTCAGCAGCCACAGCGTGGCGACGACGATCAGCCCGGTCGCGGTGAGGACGAGGAGCTTCACGAAGAGGTTCTGCCGGCCGAGCCAGTCGGTCCAGGCGTCGTACTTGCCGCGGGCGAAGGTCAGGACCCGCTTCGCCCAGGCGAACTCGGACGCCAGGATCGCGAGCCCCACGAACACGATCGCCCAGCCCGGGCCCGGGTACGGGATCGCGACGATCCCGCCCGCGAGCACGAGGGTGCCGAGCACCCCGATGGCGATCCGGTAGGTGCGCCGGGCGGTCGGGCGCTCGTCGATGCGCGCGCGGAAGCGCCGCAGCCGGTCCTTGAGCCCGTCGAACCGGCCGCGCTCGTGCCCCTCCTCGCCGCGCGAGGTCTGCTCGGTGCTGCTCAGCTCTCCACCCGCCCGCTCGCCACCACCCGGGACGGCGCCGCCGGTGCGACTCGACCGGGTTCGATCGAGATCGCGAACTGCGCATAACCGGCCGCGCCGGTCGCCGACCCTACCGACTGCGCGCCGGCGCTGTCCCCTCGCACGTCGAACGTGCCGAGCGGGGCCGGGGTTCCGTCCGCCGGCAAACCCACAAGACGTGACCCGGTCCTCGCGGTTGGTCGGCAGGGCGACGGGCACGACCATCCGCTCGGCGCCGTGCGGACCGCCGCGACCAGCGACCCGCCCTCTGTGGGAGCCAGGCAGGCGTGAGTGGTCCCCGGCTCGGCCAGCAGCTGGATCACGGCGACCATGTTCTGCGCGCGGCGGCCTCGGCGTCGCGCTGGGCCACGCCACAGCGTGAGGAACACCTCCTGGAGTCCGCGGCACCGGCCACCAACGCGTCCCTCACAACCTCGTGTCCGACGCCGGCGCCGGCCGGATCACCGACATCCTGTCGTGAAACGTGGATCACAGCCGACCGGGCGATCACCCGTCCTCGCAGGTGGGGCACACCCGACACGGGAACCCCACTAACCCGTCCGTGTGAAAGCGGGCGATCCGACCCCCGGAAGACGTCCCCCGACCCGTCACATCTCGGCGATCCGCTCGTTCTTCCGCACGAAGGACCACGCGGCACGAGGAAGAGGACCAAGGATGCGCGACGAGCCCACGATCATCCGCGAACCGGCGACGTTCGAGCTCATCACCCCGGACTCGGCGCCGGTCCCGGTGCGGGTCGAGCTCTCGTACTCCAGCCGGGACCCGTACGCGGTCCAGGCGTCGTTCCGGACCGGCCAGGGCAGCCCGGTCGACTGGGTGTTCGCCCGCGACCTGCTGGCCGACGGCCTGCTCGGACCGGCCGGGACCGGCGACGTCCGGGTGCAGCCGGTCGCCCACGAGCCCACCCGGATCGAGGTCGAGCTGGCCTCCCCCTCCGGGCACGCGGTGTTCACCACGTGCGCCACGACGCTGGCCGCGTTCCTCGACCGCACCTTCGAGCTCGTGCCGCCGGCGACGGAGTACTCCTGGCTCGACTTCGACGCCGCCCTGGACCAGCTCCTCGCCCCCAACGCCGGTGAGGGCGCCCGCGACTGAGCCGGCCGCGCCGGGCCGCAGCACTCCCTGCGGCCCGTTCGTGCAGGTCAGCGGGTCGGCGCAGGGAAAGAGGGGGGTGGGTGTGGAGCCCCCGGGAGCCCTGCGCTAATGTTCTTCACGTCGGAGCGAGCAGCCCCGACAGCACCGGGAAACCGAGTGCATGCGGACGTAGCGCAGCTGGTAGCGCATCACCTTGCCAAGGTGAGGGTCGCGGGTTCGAGTCCCGTCGTCCGCTCGGAGGAAACCACGTGTTCATGCCTGGGCCTCCAGGTCCGATCCCCGTGAAGCCATCCGGGGGACTTCGGGCGGAGTGGCCGAGTGGCTTAGGCAAGGGCCTGCAAAGCCCTGTACGCGGGTTCGATTCCCGCCTCCGCCTCGGGCGATTAGCTCAGTGGGAGAGCGCTTCCTTGACACGGAAGAGGTCACTGGTTCAATCCCAGTATCGCCCACCACCCGAGAGGGCCCCCTGCTGACAGGGGGCCCTCTGGCGTTCTCAGGCCCCGGTGGTGCGTAGGGCGCCGTGAGCGCCGGCAAGGCACGGAGAAGCACCGGGCGTCCCGGACACCCGTGCACCGACTACGCCGTCGTTCGGGTCCTCGCCACGCCCGTCCGACAGCGGCTACGGGCAGTCCACCCGCCTGGTGACGCCCTTCGAGTCGGTGATCTCGACGTACGCCTTGCCGTTGCTGCTCACCGTCCTCACGGCCACGGCATCCCGAACGTCGACCCGACACTCCTTGCCGTCGACGACGACGACCACGGTCCCCGACCCGTTGGTCGTCGTGACGACGGAGGCCGCCGATCCTCCCGAGATGCTGACGCTGGACGTGCTGTGTACGGCCACTGTGCTGCCTTCCGTGGGGGTGGGGGATGTGCGTCGCGGGGACTCGGTTGCCGAGCACCCGGAGGCGACCAGTGCGATGAGGACGACCTGCCCGGCGAGCAGCCGGTAGCCGACCTTCCGCATCATCAGCTCCTCGAGCGCCGTGGGCGTCCCCGCTCCGAGTCTCACCGCCGGGACGGACGCGGGGCCTCGTCGGTCCGCGTCGACTCCTTGGTGTCGGAGGCACACGCCCCCGTCTGTTGCTCCTCGTGCGATCGGTCGGGTGGAGGGGTGTTCGTCGTCGCGCCGGTCGGCTCGTGCGTCCTGGAAGGCGCCGGCGTCGGTGCGGCGCTCGCCGGCGTCCGGACGTCGCGGGCACCCGCGTCGCTGCCGGGAGACGCGGGCGCCGCGGTTCGCGGTGTCGAGGTGCCGGCTGCGCCTGCCCTCTCTCCGGAGGCTCGCGAGGGGTAGGCGGCCTGCCGGCTCGGCGTGACGGCCTGCCGGCTCGGGGCGGCGCCGGCCGGCCGGGTCGGGGCGACGGCCTGCCTGCTCGGGGCGGCGGGCTGTCGGCTTGGCTCCGGCGCGCTCGAGGGGGCGGCGACCGGGAGGGGCGCGGGCGCTGCGATCTCCGTGTCCTTCGGTGGCGGAACCGGAGTCGCTGCGCCCCGATCCGGCGGCGACGGTGCCGGTGCCAGCACGGTCAACGACCCGGACCCGGACCCGGTCCCGAACCGCGCCGCCACCCGCTCGGCCTGCAGGCCCGGGTCTCCGGCGACGACGGTCCACACCGGTAAGACGTGAGGGGCCGAACCCGCAGCGCTCAGCCGATCGGCCGGCACGCCGTCGCGCAGCAGGTCCGCCCACAGCCCGGCCGGCACGACGACAGAGGTGGCCGGAGACGCCGGCGCGGTGATCCACCTCGCCAGCTCCTCGTGAGGGACCGCGGGAGCGGGCACGGGCAGGAAAAGCGCGCCTACGGCGGTCATCAGAACAGCGGGGACGGCCAGCGCGGCGCGCAGGAGCGGATGAGGTCGGGCCTCGACCGGCCCCTGGCCCAGCGTGCCGATCAGCAGAACGCCCAGGATCACGCTCGCGACCACCACCAGTGGCAGCGCGCCCTCGGCCCCGGACCACGGCACCGCGGCAAGCAGAACCACCGAGCCGGCCACCGCGGCGGCGGGTCGGACCCGTCGTACCGCCAGGCCGCCGACCACCACCAGCGCGCCGACGAGCAACAGCACCTCACGTTCGGGGCCATCGGGGGAGCCGCCCTCGGCGGCGGCCTTCCCCGCGAGCGCCACGCCCAGCCCCGCGAGGGCGAGCAGCAGGACGGCCGCCAGCGCACACCACGGAGCCCGCCCCCGCCACGCCCGCCGCTGCACAGCCAGGGCGATGACGCCGACGGCCAGCGGCACGGCGAGCAGCGGATCGGTGACGACGGCGGCCACGACCAGGAGGCCGGCGAGGACCCGCAGCGCCCGGCTGCGACCGGCGTAGGCGAGGACGACCACGCCGACTGCCAGCCACGCGGCCCCCACGACCCCGGGACCGACGGTGGCGAGAGCGCCCACCGCCGGACCCATCGCCGCCGCGGCCACGACCGGCAGGGCCACGGCGAGCGGGCGCACCCGCCACCGCACCGCGAGCACCAGCAGGCAGGCGACGATCGCGGTGCACGCCACCACGGCCAGCTCGCGACTGCCGGTGAGCACAGAGGCGTGCCGCGCGTAGGCCCCGGTCAACCCGGTGTAGCCGGAGACCTGTTGGCGCGCGGCGAGAGCGCCCGCGGCGACCTCGGGAGCCTGCGACAGGCCGAGCCGCAGCGCGGCGAAGGCGCTGTCGCTCAGCCGCGTCTCGGTTGGCGAGCCGGGGAGCGTCGTGGCGACCTGCGCGACACGCGCCACCAGGGCGACGGCCACGACTCCGACCCCGGCGAGGGCCGCGTACCGGCGGACGACGGTCCAGGTGCCTGGTCGGACCCGGCCTCGCCCCCAGCGGCGGACCGCCCACGGGCCCAGCCGTCGGGCGATCATCCCGGTGATCAGGATGCTGCCGACCCAGGGCAGGACCAGCAGGAACAGCTGGAACACGCTCAGCGTGGCCGTCACCACGTCGCCGGCCCGGATCGTCGCGTCGATCTCTCGCAGGTACTCGAGCACCGCCTGCCACGCCAGGGGGAGCACCCGGGGCGCGACAAGGAGGAACGCGACGAGGTAGAGGAGCAGGGTCGGAACGACCAGCACGACCCACAGCACGATGATCCGGCGCGACCAGAGCTTGAGCTCTCGCACCCGCGGGTCGGTGGGCCGGCTCGGCAACAGGCCCTTCAGCACGGGCCCGATGTAGGCGAAGAGGTCCGGCACGCCGATCAGATCGGCGAGGATGTAGTAGCCGTCGAGCCGGATCGAGGGCAGGAACTGCCAGGCGGTCTCGGTGTGCAGGCCGATGAGGGCCAGGAGCAGCCACGGCTGGCCGGTGTCCAGGTACAACAGCGCCAGACCCGTCATGAAGACGACGTTGAAGTAGACACCGCCGAGGTCCGTGCGGAGCCTCCCGACGCGGTCGAGGCGATAGGCATCGGTGACGTTGGTGTAGAAGGCGGGCCAGACGATGTAGAGGCCGATGCCCATCGTTCCCGGCCGGGCACCGCCGTAGCGGCAGGCGGCGGCGTGGCCGCACTCGTGGTATGCGGCGCTGACGATGGTCAGGCCGATGATCGCGAGCGTCAGGACCGGCTGGTCGATCAACTGTTCCACGCCGGCCACGACCTGCTCCAGCAGGCTGCCCCGGAGGACGACCAGCAGATCGAGCGCGGCGAACGCGACCAGAGCCGTGACCCATATCGGTCGCCGGAAGAAGAAGTTCAGGACGCCCGCGACGCGCCACACCGCGCTCGCGGGGACGACGCCGACGCGGTAGCGCAGCGCCAGAAGGGGATCTGAGCGGACCGGCGCGGGCGAGTTCTCCCCTGTTTGGGTTGTCTTGTCGGGAGCCACGAGGCCGACAGGCCGTAGCCGTTCCTCGACGAGGAAGGACACCTGCTCGGCGATGAGGTCCGTACCCAACTGCTCGTTCAGGTCGGAAGCCAGCTGCTGGCAGTCACGGGTCCCGTCGAGCGATTCGGTTAGCCGATAGAGAAGGGCCGGCAGCTGCATGACCTGCCCGTCCGCCCGGCGGATGAGGTACTTCGGCTCCTGGTACCCCGAGGCCTGGTACTCACCGATCAGCTCCGTGCCCTCGGCGAGGTGATGGCAGCGGGATTCTCCGGCAGGAGGCATGAGCACTCCGTTCTCACTCACCAGCACCCCTCCCATACAACAGCAGGGGAAGGGGCGGCATTCCGCCACCCCTTCCCGTGCATTCGATGAATACCCAGCCGTCAGTACTTCGGGTGGAAGTTGATGACGGACACGTTGGTCTGGACGGCGTTCACGTTGGAGCCCGCGGCCGCGATCTGGTTGCTCTGGTTAACCAGGCCGTGTTGGAAATTAACGTTCGCGGCAATGTTGTTGCCGCTCTTCTTCTTGCCGCCGCGGCCGTAGCCCATTGGAACGGACATCACGGTCCGCTCGGGCAGCAGCTCGACGTGCAGGTCCTCGAACATGGGTCCTCCCGGAGGTGTGATCCCGAATTACTGACAGGCCAAGGAGAATACGAACGCCCCCGAACGAAGCAGTGACTGCTGCTTCCTCGACTCCCCTCCCGGTCCGAACCGGCGTCCGCCGGAGTCGGCGAGAGAAATGATGGCCGGGAAGCGCACGGAACGCAATGAGGTGTCGCCCCCTACTTCACCCTGCAACACCACGCGGATCCTCTCGAAATCATCACGTACGTTACGGGGGTCGGATACGTAATTGCGGAGGTTCGCCACGTAGTCCTAGGAGATCATCCCTCGACGGCAGACAAAGAGATGGCGCACTTTTGAAGCAGACTTTGCTGCATCGCTAGCCGAACCCTGTACTGCGCCGGCGCGCACCTGCGCAGCACCGAATGCGTGCGCAGTTTCACTGAACCAAGCGAGTCGTCCTGACGCAGAACGAGCCATGGACGGGAGTTCGTCCTCGTTCCCGGCGCGCTGTTCCGGTCAACCGCCACGACCCGGAGCCCGCGCCACTCGAACGGCTCCGGGCCCCGCCGGCCTAGAGGTAGTCAGCGGGAGCAGTTGTCAGCGAGCGACCCACCGCGCGACGAGACCGTCGGCGGGGCGCGCCTCGGGCGGTGATCGCCCCTCACTCCAGAGGCCCCCTGGTGACAGGGGGCGCCGGCGTTGTCAGGCCCCGGTGGTGCCGTAGGGCGCTGTGAGCACCTCCATGCCGTGCCCGGCCGGGTCCAGGAAGTACACGCCCCGCCCGCCGTGGTTGTGGTTGATCCCCGGCTGGGTCATGCGGGGGTCGGCGAAGTGCTCGAGGCCGGCGGCGCGGATCCGGTCGAGGACGGCGTCGAAGTCCTCCTCGGGCACCAGGAACGCGAGGTGCTGGAGCGGGATGTCGTGGTCGACGCTGACGTAGTCGAGCGTCACTCCGTTGCTCAGCCGCAGGGGCACGAACGGCCCCCAGGGCTCGCCGACCTCCAGGCCGAGCAGACCGGCGAGGAACTCGGCGGAGGCCCGGTTGTCGCGGGCGAGGACGATCGTGTGGTCGAGGCCGACCGTGGGCATGGTTCTCCTTCATGACGGGCGTGGGCCGTGTGCGCGGCGGGGCTCCGCCGCGACGCGGCGGGAGGGCGAGGGCGCCGTCGCCCGGATACGGGCACGACGGCGCGCCGGCCGGAGCCGGCGGAAGGCGCGGGTCACGGCAGGCGCGGGATCGCCCCACGGCGCGTGCCGGAGAGGGTGAGGGTCAGGCGGTCCCTGCGGAGCGAGTGCTCACGTCGATCAGTCCCCTCGGCGCTCGGGTGCCGCCGCGGCGGCACGGGCCCAGCCAACCGGACGCCCGCGCCACGGGTCAAGAGCGTTCCGGCCCCTCACGGGCCCGCGGGGGCACCCGGCTCGGCCAGCGCGCCGGCCTCGGCCATCCACCCGTCCAGGTCGTGCTGGTCGAACTCCCGCCACGGCTCCACGGCCGGCAGCCGACGGGTCAGCTCGAAGGCCTCGGCGACCCGCGGGCCGCGGATCACCGGGGTGTGGCAGCCGGCCACCACCGCGACGCCCAGGTCCTGCACCGCTGCGACGCACCGGTCCCACTTGCTCTGGTCGAGGTAGCGGTGCCAGGGCGCCACCAGACGGCCGCCGAGCAGCTGCCCGTCGCGGAAGTCACCGTCGCCGAGCTGGTCGGACTCCAGTATCGGGTGCGGGGTGTTCGTCGCGAACGTGTCGACGGACCAGTACACCTGCGTGGTGGGGTCGTACGCGCCCCGCGTGGTCGGGTTGTCGAAGACCGGCGGCCGGACCGAGACCAGCACCCGGTCGCCGATGTCCACCGGCTCCTGGTCGTTGACGAACCGGCAGCGGTCCATCGGCGTCGTCCACTCCTCGGCCATGCGACCGATCGCGAACCACGTGGTGAGCAGTGTGGCGCGCGGGCAGGCGTCGAGCAGGGCCAGCAGGTTCCCGGCGTGATCGCGGTCGTCGTGCGACAGGAAGATCCACCGGACGTCCGCCGGCTCGACCACGGAGAAGATCGCGTCGAGCCACTCGCCGCGCACCAGGGGCGCGCCGGTGTCGACGATCGTCGGCTCCCGACCCCGGATGACCAGGGAGTTGACCGGGAAATGGCCGACCGGCGGTGCGTCGATCCCCCAGCTGATCAGGAACGTCTCGTCGGCGATCGGGTACGGGCGGACGTCGTGCACGACGGGTGCGGCCATGACGGGCTCCTGGGCGTGGGTCGAGCCGGCCGTGCAGGATCCCGTCGCCGCCGCACGCGGGCATCACCCGAATCGGGTGACAAGCCCGTTCGGGGCGGCCTACCGTGCCGTGCACCGACGGGAGGAGACCAGCGATGGGGCGAACGCACGGCTACGCGGTCACCGTGCGGTGGACGGGCGACGAAGGCACCGGGACCTCGGACTACCGGTCCTACTCGCGAGCCCACGACGTCGTCGCCGAGGGCAAGCCGGTGCTGGCCGGGAGCGCCGACCCCGCCTTCCGCGGCGACCCGGCGCGGTGGAACCCCGAGGAGCTGCTCGTCGCCGCCCTGGCGCAGTGCCACATGCTGAGCTACCTGGCGCTGTGCGCGCGCCACGGGGTGGTGGTCACCGGGTACACGGACGCCGCCGAGGGGACCATGGAGGAGTCGACGACGTACGGCGGCAACTTCACCGAGGTCGTGCTGCGCCCGCGGGTGCGGGTCGCCGAGGAGGCGATGCGGCACAAGGCCGAGGCCCTGCACCACGAGGCGTCCGAGACCTGCTTCATCGCCAACTCGGTCGACTTCCCGGTGCACCACCTCCCCGTGGTGGAGGTGGACTGACCCCGCTACCGACCCGCTACTGCAGGGCGAGCGTGCGCAGCACCTGGCGGGCGGCGTCGCCGCCCGCCTCGACGGCGGTGCGCAGCGCCTGCGGCGCGTCGAGGTCGTCGAGCAGCGCGGCCCGCACCTCCGCGACCGCGGCGGACGAGCCACCCCGCCGCCCGGCCGCCACGTACAGCTGCTCGAGCAGCGTGGCCGCCTCGTCGAGCGCCCCTGGGCGGTAGTCCCACGGCTGCGACCACACGCGGTCGAGGAGCATCAGCCGCACCGCCGGCCCGGGGGCCTCGCGCAGCAGGTCCGCGACCAGCACGAGGTTCCCGGCCGACTTGGCCATCTTGGCGCCGTCGATCCCGACGGTCCCCGCCCGCAGCTCGCGGCGGGCGAACGGGGCGCTGCCCGTCGCGGCCGAGGCCATCGCGACCTGGTAGGCGTGGTGCGGGAAGGCCAGGTCCGACCCGCCGGCGAGGACGTCGACCACACCGCCGAGGGTGGCCAGCGCCATCGCCGCGCACTCGGCGTGCCAGCCCGGGCGCCCTGGGCCCCAGGGGCTCGGCCAGGCCGGGTCGCCCTCCCCCGACGGCCGCCACACCGGGACGTCGAACGGGTCGTCCCGGCCCGGGTCCCCCGGGTCGTCGCCGTTCTCGGCCAGCAGCGCGAGCGCCTCCTCGCGGTCGAGCCCGGCGGCGACGGCGGCGCCACGGAAGTAGACGAACCCCTCCCGCTCGTAGGCCGCCCCGGCCGCGAGCAGCGCGATCGCCAGGCGGACCACGTGCGCGACGTGGTGCCGCGCGTGCGGCGAGTGCGTCGGCGGGCGCACGTGCAGGGCCGCCATGTCCCGCTCGACGTAGTACTCCTGGGTCAGCCCGAACTCGTCGAAGGCGCGTCCGCGCTCGGCCGCGACCCGGGTGAGGACGTCGTCGACGTCCGTGACGTTGCGGCTCACCACCGTCTCGACGCCGGTCATCCGGATCACCCGGGCGGCCGTGTCGGCCCAGACGAAGGTGGCGGCGTGCCCGAGGTGCGTCACGTCGTAGGGGGTGATCCCGCAGACGTAGAGGCGCGCCGGGACGGTCAGCGGCAACGGCGCCCCGCCGAGGTGCAGCACCTCGCGCGGGTCGGTGACGGCGCCGGGGCGCGCGTGCTCCTCCGGGGACAGGTCGATCGGCGAGGCCATGCCGTCATCGTCCCAGGCGGCCCCGCGCCGGTCGGGGTCAGTCGTCCATCGGGCCCACGGCCCGGGCGACGGTCGCCGCCAGCCGTAGCGAGCCGACGGCCGTCGGGTGGAAGGCGAACGGGTCGGTGAGGCCCTGCAGGTCCGGGCCCAGCCCGTCGGCCGAGGTGCTGCACAGCAGGGTCAGGTCCGGGTCGGCCACGGCGAACCCGTACTTCTCGGCACCGGCGCGGAGCACGGCGTTGAGCTGGTCGTTGCGGTCGGTGAGCAGGTCGATCTTGTCCTGGGTGAGGCCGACCGCGTAGGAGGGGCCGCGGGCGTCCGGGCACGCCGGGTCGGTGTCCCCGGGGAAGGCGTCGTAGGAGGTCAGGACGATCACCTGCGGCCTGCTCGGCAGCTGCGCGAGGTCCTCGAGCAGGGCCGCGTAGTCCCGGTCGAACGCAGCCATGCGGTAGTCGAACTCGCCCCGGGTGAGGTTGTCGTCGCAGGTCTCGACGCCGTAGCAGTACTTGACCAGGTCGGACCAGCCGACGTCGTTGGGCCCGATCGCGACCACCACGAACTTCAGGTCCTGCATCTGCTTGAGCAGCGCGACCTGGGCCGGCACCTGGACGTTCCCGCGCTGCTGCGGCCCGCGCAGGCCCTGCGCGACGGTCGCGCTCGGGCAGGCGAGGTTGCGGACGCGGCCGGGGACCATGGTGCCCAGCTCGGCGGCGAGGGAGTCGGCGCTACGCTCGCACGCCACGTCGTCGCCCTCGGGCTCGGCGACCGGCGGGCCGCCGACCCGCGCGGCCCGGGAGTCGCCGATCACCGCGCCCGCGTAGCCGAAGACGGGGGGCCCGACCGGCGCCGGCGTGACGCGGGCGCTGCCGACGAGGTCGGACAGCGAGCTCACCTGGGCGAGCCCGCGCATGGTGCCGGTGTAGGCGAACGCGCCGCAGGCGCCCCAGGCCACCAGCGACACCGTGACGGCGAGCAGCGACATCCGGCCGATCGTGCCGGAGCAGCGGTGCCAGACGTCGGCCACCGTCACGTGCTCGCTGGCCTTCTCCCGCCGCAGGATCCCGAGCATCCGGGCGCAGCCGACCAGCGCGGCCGCCGCGAGCGCGGTGCCGACCACCCCGAGCGTCCCGAGCAGGTACCAGTTCACGAACCCGGTGCGCAGCTGGTCGACGGCCTGCGCGGTGGCCTCCGCGGTGGTGTCCGGGTCGAGCACCCTGGCGGCCGCGTCGTTGCGCTGGACCGGACCCATCTCGAGCTGCGGCCGCAGCGGCCCGACGACCTGCAACCGCGGGATGTCGAGCTCGGTGTTGCCGACCTGCACGAGCCGGGCCGGACCCTCGATCGAGAGGTCGGGCGTGCGGGCGCCGACCGAGATGTGCTGGCCGAGGATCGTCAGGTCCTGGTCGGGTGTCAGGGCGATGGTCAGCGGGACGCCGGCGAGCAGGCACAGCCCGATCATCAGCATCGTCGGCCAGGAGCGGGCCTCGCGGAGCAGGGCGCGGAACCGGCCGCCCGGGCCCGCCGGGCGCGTGCGCGCCCGTGCGGTGGTGTCCACCATCGGCGGGCTCCCCCTCGTCCGGCGTCCGTGTACCGATCCCGATCATGCGGTGGCGGACCCGCGGGTGCCCATCCGGCGAACAGGGGACGCCCGGTGGGGAGACGCACGCGGACGGGGGCTTGACGTCCTCGCCGGCGGAGGACGATTCGGACGGGCGGCGGTACGGTCGGCCGATGCTGGCGCGCGCGTGGGGAATCGGCCGCTCCCTGGCGATGTATCACGGCATCCCCGGCCGGCACCGGCGGATGGTGCGGTTCTACTCGCAGTTCCTCGCGCCGGGTGACCTCGCGCTCGACGTCGGCGCGCACGTCGGCAGCCGGGTGCGGGCGTGGCGGCGGCTCGGCGCCCGCGTCGTCGCGGTCGAGCCGCAGCCGGACTGCGTGCGGGTGCTGCGGCTGTTCTTCGGCCGCGACGCCGGGGTGACGATCCTCCCCGGCGCCGTCGGGGCCCGGGCCGGCCGGGCGCGGATCGGGGTCTCCAGCCGCACGCCGACCGTCTCGTCGATGTCGCCGGAGTGGATCCGCACCGTCTCCGCCGACGAGGGGTTCTCCTGGGTGCGGTGGGACCAGGAGGTCGAGGTCGACGTCGTGACCCTCGAGGACCTCCTGGCCACGCACGGCCGGCCGGCCTTCTGCAAGATCGACGTGGAGGGGTTCGAGGTCGAGGTGCTCAGCGGGCTGCGCACGGCGCTGCGTGCCCTGTCCTTCGAATACCTCCCGCCGGCCCACGACGCCGCGCTCACCGCGCTGGAACTCGTGGACCGGCTCGGCCCCTACTCCTACAACTACTCCCCCGTCGAGACCCTGCGGTTCGCGAGCGAGCGCTGGCTCGCGGCCGACGAGCTGGTCCGGCTGCTGGAGCGGGTCCGCCCGCTCGGCCGCTCCGGTGACGTCTACGCGCGGCTTGATCAACCGGTGAGGTCGTAGACAAGACCGGCGCGGACGCGGTCGGTCCGCGGCGCCCGCCGGGTCACCCACAGGCCCGCGACCAGCAGGACCAGCGCGGCGGGCACCAGCCAGGACACCTCGTAGGCGATCTCGCCGGTGAACAGCCCGGTGCTCCCGGCCGATCCGCCGAACCCCGTGTTGCCGCCACCTCCACCGCCGCCCCCGCCGCCGTTGCCGCTCCCGCCGAGCAGCCGGCCGAGGCCGTTGTAGCCCAGCGCGAGCTCGAGGAGCGAGTCCGTGGTCGAGCCGCCGATGTACGGGCGGCTGTCCGCCGGCCACAGCTCGACGAGCGCGACGAACCAGCCCGCGGACACCACCAGCGCGACGAGCGCGCCGAGCAGTCGCACGATCCGGGTCCGCAGCCGCGGGGCACCGTCGACCAGGTACGCCAGGCCGAGTGCCGGCACGACCAGGAGCGCCTGGCCCATCGTCGTGAGGACAGGACCCGGTGCACTCCACGGGAATCATCCGCTAACGACAACCGTTGTCATGAGCGAACGTAGCAGGAGCTCCCGAGGAGGACAGCGTGCGACCGAACATCCACCCCACGTACGAGCCCGTCGTGTACCAGGACCGGTCCACCGGCGACGCGTTCCTGACCCGGTCGACCGCGACCTCGCGGGAGACGATCGAGTGGACCGACGGGCGGACCTACCCGCTCCTCCGTGTCGACATGAGCGCCTACTCGCACCCGTTCTGGACGGGCGCGACCCGGGTCCTCGACTCGGCGGGACAGGTCGAGAAGTTCAACCGGCGCTACGGCCGCCGGCGCTGAGCTGGCCCACACGGCACCCCCGCGCCTGCGGGGGTGCCGTTCGCGTTCTCGGCGTCCTCAGCGGCGGACGCCGAAGTCCTCGGTGGGGACGGGCAGGACCTGGCGGGGCAGGACGTCGGCGGGATGGCCGAACCGCTCCTCGCGCGGCCGCCACTCGCGCGGGTAACCGAGCGAGGCCTCCACGAACCGCACGCCGTCCTCGTAGAGCACCCGCGGGATGTGCAGGTGCCCGTAGACGACGGCCCGGGCGCGGTAGCGGACGTGCCAGTCGGCCGTCGCCGTGGTGCCGCACCACAGCGCGAACTCCGGGTAGCGCAGGACCTCGGTGGGCAGCCGGGTGAGCGGCCAGTGGTTGACCAGGATCGTCGGCAGGTCCGGGTCGAGCGCGTCGAGCCGGCGGCGGGTCTCGGCGACCCGGGCGGCACACCACGCCTCGCGCGACGGGTGCGGCTCGGGGTGGAGCAGGTGCTCGTCCGTGCAGACCACGCCCGCGTTGTACGCCGCGGCCAGGCCCTCCTCGCTGGTGGTCGTGCCCACGGGGAGGAACGAGTAGTCGTAGAGCAGGAACAGCGGGGCGACGACGACCGGGCCGCCCTCGCCCTCCCACACCGGGAACGGGTCCTCGGGGGTGAGCACCCCGAGCGCGCGGCACTGCTCGACCAGGTGGCGGTAGCGGTGCTCGCCGCGCAGGCCGACCGGGTCCTTCGTGCGCGTCCACAGCTCGTGGTTGCCGGGCACCCAGATCACCCGGGCGAACCGCGCCGCCAGGTCGGCCAGCGTGGCGACGGTGTCCTCCACCCGTTCGGCGACGTCGCCGGCGACGATCAGCCAGTCCCCCGGGTCGCCCGCGAGCCCCTCCGCCACCGCGCGGTTCTCGGGGTAGCGCACGTGCAGGTCGCTGACGGCGAGCAGGCGGGGCACCCCATCAGATCTAGCAGACGCGCCGGGCGGGCGTGCGGCGCGACCATCGGAGCGGGCGAGCAGGCACGGCATCGTCGGCGCTGAGGATCCCCTGAGGTCCGGCCCTGGGCAGTGCTGGTTACCGGCGGTAAGTTCAGGGCGGGAGACGGCGAGGAGGTCGGCATGGCGGGTTCACGGGGCGTGCGCCGGGTGGTCCGATGGGGACTCCGGCACGGGATGATGCGGCGCATGGTCCGCCGGCGGGTGCGGGCCGGGGAGCTGGGCGCGCGGCTGATGACCGACCCCGAGGTCGTCGCGAACCCGTACCCCTTCTACGAGGAGCTGCGGTCGCGCGGGAGGCTGGTCGACACGGGGATGTTCCACGCCACCGTCGACCACGAGGTCTGCACCCAGGTGCTGCGCAGCACGGACTTCGGCGTCGGCGGGCGGATGCCCGAGAACCTGCCCGCCGTGGTGCGGGCGGCCCTGGCGTTCGGCGGTTCCTGGGCGCTCGGCCCGGCCCAGCCGCCGTCCATGCTCGCCTCGGACCCACCGGACCACACCCGCTACCGCAAGCTCGTGACCAGGGCGTTCAGCGCGAAGAAGGTCGCGGCGCTGCGCTCGCGCACCGAGGAGATCGCCACCGAGCTGCTCGACGCGATGGCCGCGAAGGGTGAGCGTGCCGACCTGGTGAAGGACTTCGCGGCGCTGCTGCCCGCGACCGTCATCGCCGAGATGCTCGGCGCGCCGGTGTCGATGCGGGAGCAGTTCCTCGAGTGGGGCGAGGGCGCCGCGCTGTCGCTCGACGCCGGGCTCTCCTACGCCGACTTCCGCCGCTCCGAGCGCGACATCGACGCGCTGCACTCCTGGATGCTCGACCACTTCGAGCGGATCCGCCGCCGGCCGGGCGAGGACATCCTGTCCGCGCTGGTGACCGCGCACGACGAGGACGGCGCGCTCAGCGAGGACGAGCTGTCGAGCATCGCCATGCTGCTGCTGGCCGCGGGCTTCGAGACCACCGTGAACCTCATCGGCAGCGGGGCCGCGCTCCTGCTCGACCACCCCGACCAGCTGGCGCTGCTGCACGCCGAACCGGAGCGCTGGCCGGTGGCGATCGACGAGATGCTGCGCTTCGAGTCCCCGGTGCAGCGGACCGGCCGGGTCGCCGAGCGGGACACCGAGATCGCGGGCGTCCCGGTCCGGCGCGGCACGTTCGTGATCACGCACCTCGGCGGCGCGAACCGGGATCCGGCGGTGTTCCCCGACCCGCACCGCTTCGACGTCACGCGCGAGGAGGCGCACAAGCACCTCGCGTTCTCCCAGGGCATCCACTTCTGCCTCGGCGCCGCGCTCGCGCGGATGGAGGGCGAGGTGGCGCTGCGCGCGCTGGTCGACTGCTTCCCGGACATGCGCGCCGCCGGCACCCCCCTCCGCCGCCGCACCAAGCTGCTGCGCGGCTACGAGAGCGTGCCGGTGGAGCTGCACCGGGCGAGCGTGCCGGCGTGACCGAGGCGGGTGGGCCGCCGGCCCGGCGCCTGGCCGACGCGCAGTACCTGCTGCTCACGACCTTCCGGAAGGACGGCACCCCGGTCCCGACGCCCGTGTGGGCGGCCGAGCTCGACGACGGCCGGCTCGGCGTCTGGACCGTGACGGACTCCGGGAAGGTCAAGCGGATCCGCCGGTCCGGGGCCGCCGAGGTCGCCGAGTGCGACCGCCGCGGCCGCCCCCTCGGCCCGGCCGTTCCCGCCACGGCCGAACTGCTCGACGCCGAGGGCACCCGTCGCGTCCGCCGCGCCGTCGCCCGCAAGTACGGGCTGGTCGGCCGGATCGCCGTCGGGTCGAGCCGGCTCTTCCGCGGCGCCCGCGGATCCACCGGACTGGCGGTCGCGGTCGGCCGCTCCTGACCCACCCCGTCCGCCCGGCACGCTGTGGACCACTCGTCCGGACGTTGTGGGCCGGTCGGTGCCACTCGCCCGGGCGCCGACCGCGTGAACCCGCTGGGCCGTTCGTCCGCTCGGACGCGCCCCGGCCTGGTGATCTGCTCCACCGGAGTGATCATGCCCGGTCCCCCGCAACGTCCGGGGGTCGCGGAGCGACTCCCTTCCCCGACCGGTGCCGTCGCGGGCCGGTCACAGGGGGGAACGATGGGGAACTTCTGGCTGATCGTCACCGGTGGGATGCGGGCCTGGTGGAACCAGACGCGGGCCACGCTGGCGCCGCCGCCGATGCCCGCACCGGATCCGCAGGCTCCTACGCTCGGCCCGCCCGGGGACGGCCGGCGCAAGGAGTGGGTGCACCGCTACTTCCGACCGTCGCCGGCGCGCTGGGAGAAGCTGCGGGCGGTGCGTCAGATGCAGGTCGGGGGCGTCCTCGTCCTGGTGGGGCTGTCCCTGCTCGCCGTGGGCCTGTGGCCGTGGGCCCTCGGGTTCGTGGGCATCGCGACGGTGTTCCTGGTCGTGGGCTTCGCCGGATGGCGCGCCTACCACTTCGGGATGCAGTTCGCCGAGGCCAAGCCCACCGGGCGGCACCTCGACCGCACGCTGAACGCCGACCTCCGCAAGGCCATGGCGGAGGTGCTCGACCGGTTCGGGCTCACCCGCGAGGACCTGATCCTGCACGCCGGGCCGGTGCATCTCCCGGACGCCAGGACGGTCGAGCGCGGCCCGGGCGACCCCTTGGTCTTCGCCGGGCCCGCGCCGGGTGCCAAGCACCGGCCGAACACGCAGGACCGGATCCGCCGCTTCACGGCCTACTCCGTCGCGGTCGTGTGCCTCGCGCAGCACCATCTCGCGGTCATGACGTTCGAGCTGGACCTGGCGACCGGCGCGCGGAAGAACGTCGACACGCACGAGTACCACTACGACCACGTCGCCGCGGTCAACACGAGCACGCGCCCGGCCAAGGAGCTGCTGGCCGGGGACATCTACGGCTTCCCGGCCATGAAGGCGAAACTGACCGCCCAGGAGCTGGAGATCACGTCGACCGGCGGCACCCACGTCCTGATCAGCACCGAGATCGCACAGGAGCATCCGGCGGACCTCACGATCACGACGAGCATCAAGGACGCCCTGCCGCAACTGCGCCGCCTCCTGCGCCGCCTCGTCGGCTGACCGGGCGCGGTTCCACCGGTCGTCCGGCGTGTCCGCCGACCTTGAGTCGTCCCTTCGGGTACGAACTCCCGTGACGGGCGAGCCGGGAGAGGCGGATGAGGCGTCCATGGGCGTGGCACCGGTGAGACGCGGCGGACGAGCCCTCCTGACCCGCCCGGCCCATCCCGACCCGCGCACGACGGAGGGGATGTTCCGCGGAAGAGCCGCGGACCGGGTGCCGGCGCTGCTCGGAGCGCTGGCGCTCGGCCTGATCGCGCCCCTGGGCACGCAGGTGGCGGCGCCCGCGCCCGAGCCCGCGCCGGTCGTCGTCGCGCCCCCGGCGCCGACGGCCCGTCCGGTGGTGCTCACCGACCTGCCCGTCGCGGGACCGGAGGACCGGCGGGTCGCGCTCACCTTCGACGACGGCCCGGATCCCCAATGGACCCCGCAGATCCTCGACGTGCTGGTCAAGCACGGGGCGAGGGCGACCTTCTGCATGGTCGGGTCGCAGATGGAGCGGCACCCCGAGGTGGTCGCGAAGGTCGTCAACGCCGGTATGCGGATCTGCTCCCACTCGCACACCCACGACGAGCGCCTCGCCGCGCGCGACGGCGCCACCATCACCGCCGAGCTCACCGACGTGGCGAACCGGGTGCCGGGCACCCCCGTGTCCTACTTCCGCGCCCCGGGCGGCAACTGGGACCAGCAGATCCTGGACACGGCCGTGGCGAACGGGATGCAGCCGCTGGGGTGGGCGATCGACCCGCGGGACTGGAAGCGCCCGGCCGCGGACGAGATCGTGGCGAACGTCGAGAAGCACCTGCACCCCGGCGCGGTGATCCTGCTGCACGACGGCGGCGGCAGCCGAGCCCGCACGGCGGAGGCCTTGGACCGCCTGCTTCCGTGGCTTCGGTCCCAGGGATACGTGACCGACTTCCCCTAAGGTCCGCAGCATGCCCACTCCGCATCGGCGCGAGCCCGCCGACAAGCCGGTCGCCGCCAACCCGGTCTTCGGCGCCGAGCCGATCACGGTCCCCCGCTACGAGCTGTCCGACGACGGGCTCGACCCCGGCGTGGCCTACCAGATCGTGCACGACGAGCTGATGCTCGACGGCAACGCGCGGCTCAACCTCGCCACGTTCGTCACGACGTGGGAGGAGCCGTTCGCCCGACGGCTGATGTCCGAGTCGTTCGACAAGAACATGATCGACAAGGACGAGTACCCCCGGACGGCCGACCTCGAGCAGCGGTGCGTGCGGATGCTCGCCGACCTCTGGAACGCGCCCGACCCGGCCACCGCGATCGGCTGCTCGACGACGGGCTCCAGCGAGGCCTGCATGCTCGGCGGGATGGCGCTCAAGCGGCGCTGGCAGGCCCGCCGCCGGTCCGAGGGCAAGGACACCGCGCACCCCAACATCGTCATGGGGATCAACGTCCAGATCTGCTGGGAGAAGTTCGCGAACTACTTCGAGGTCGAGCCGCGCCTGGTCCCGATGGAGGGCGACCGGCTGCACCTGGGCGCGGCCGAGGCCGTGGCGCTCTGCGACGAGAACACGATCGGCGTGGTCGTGGTGCTGGGTTCGACCTTCGACGGCAGCTACGAGCCGGTCGAGGAGGTCTGCGCCGCGCTCGACGACCTGCAGTCCCGCACCGGACTGGACATCCCGGTGCACGTCGACGGCGCCTCCGGCGCGATGATCGCCCCCTTCTGCGACCCGAACCTGACCTGGGACTTCCGGCTGCCGCGGGTGGCCTCGATCAACACCTCCGGGCACAAGTACGGCCTGGTCTACCCGGGCGTGGGCTGGGCGCTGTGGCGCGACGAGGACGCGCTGCCCGAGGACCTCGTCTTCCGGGTCAACTACCTCGGCGGCGACATGCCGACCTTCGCGCTGAACTTCTCCCGGCCCGGCGGCCAGGTCATCGCGCAGTACTACCAGTTCCTGCGGCTGGGCCGGGCCGGTTTCGCGCGGGTGCAGCAGACCTGCCGGGACGTGGCGACCACGCTGTCGTCGGCGATCGCCGGGCTGGGCCCCTTCCGGCTGCTCACGGACGGGTCGCAGCTGCCGGTGTTCGCGTTCACCGTGGCCGAGGGCCAGCCCTTCTCGGCCTTCGACGTGTCCGCGGCGCTGCGCGAACGCGGCTGGCTCGTGCCCGCCTACACCTTCCCGGCCAAGCGCGAGGACATCGCGGCCCTGCGGATCGTGGTGCGCAACGGGTTCAGCCACGACCTCGCCGGGCTGCTGCTCGACGACCTGCGCCGGTCCCTCGAGCAGCTCGGCCGGCAGAGCGGCCCGCAGCGGGGGCCGGAGTCGGCCGGCTTCGCGCACGGCACGGAGAAGCCGCCGACCCGGTAGCGGGCTACTCGACGGCCAGGGCGACGCCGAACCCGACGAGTGCCGTGCCGGTCGCCGCGTCGATCGTGCGCCGCACCCGCCGGCGACCCAGCCACGCCCGCACCCGGTGCACCACGAACACCAGGCCGAGGAGCCACACCGCACCGAGGACGCCGACGGTGTAGGCCAGCAGCAGCGCGTCGGCCGTCGTGGTGACACCCGGGACCAGGAACTGCGGCAGCACCGACAGGTACATGACCAGCACCTTCGGGTTGGTCACGTTGGAGAGGAAGCCCTCCCGCACACGGCGGAAGCCCTGCCCGCGCCGCTTCTCGACGAGCTCGGTGATCGCCGCGTAGTCGCCGCGCCAGGCGCCGCGCAGCGCCTGCACGGCGAGGAACAGCAGGTACGCGACGCCCGCCCAGCGCAGGACCTCGAAGAGCGGGCGCGAGCTCGCGACGAGCACGCCGAGCCCGAAGGCCGCCGCGCTGCCCTGCAGCAGGTTGCCGGCGAGGATGCCCGCGCAGGCGAGCAGCCCGCCGCGGCGGCCGCCGGCCAGGGCGTTGCGGAGCAGGACGAGCGTGTCCGGCCCCGGCGCGAGCACGAGCAGCACGGCGATGCCCAGGTAGGCGCCGTAGGAACCCCAGGTCACCGGGTGACCCTAACCCGCGCTCCGGTGCAGGATCTCCACCGCGGCGGTGGCCTGCTCCTGCAGGTTCGCCAGCCGCAGCCGGGCGGTCTCCGGGTCCTCGGCGGAGCCGCCCATGTGCCCGGCCGCGTACCGGGTGTACACGCCGGCGCCGATGCACGCCGAGCGCCAGCGGGCGAAGGCCTCGAAGTAGTCCGCCTGCCCCGCGATCCGGTCGCCGCGCCCCGAGCGCTCCGCGTAGCGGGCCAGGATCTCCTCGCGCTCCGGCCAGCCCTCCAGGGTGGTGGGGCCGGAGGTGATCTCCCGGACGGTGTCGCCCGGGCGCCCCCACGACGCCAGCAGGTAGCCGAGGTCGGCGAGCGGCTCGCCGAGCGTCGCCAGCTCCCAGTCGAAGATCGCGCCGATGCGCCCGTCAGGGCCGAAGGACAGGTTCCCGGGCCGGTAGTCGCCGTGCGCGATCGTCAGCTCCTCGTCGGCCGGCCGCCGCTCCACCAGCAGCCGGTGCCCCTCGTCGACCATGGAGAGGTCCTCGACGGCCGAGTCGTGCGCCTGGCGGTGCCACCGGCGCAGCTGCCGCTCCAGGTAGCTGCCGGGGCGGCGCAGCTCCCCCAGGCCGACGGCGTCGGGGTCCACCGCGTGCAGCTCCGCGAGAACGTCCGCGACCGCCAGCCCCGCCGCGTGGCGCATCGCGACGGGCATGGCGGCGCCGGCCTCGACGTCGCCGGGGACGACGCCGTCGACGAACCCCATGAGGTAGAAGTCGGCGCCGATCACGGAGTGGTCGGCGCAGAAGGCGACGGCCCGCGGGACCGGGACGGGCGTGTCGGCCAGCGCGGCGATGAACCGCCACTCGCGGCCCATGTCGTGGGCGGTGGCCAGGACCCCGCCGGTGGGCGGGCGGCGCAGGGCCCACGGCGTGCCGGCGGCGTCGACGATCCGGTAGGTCAGGTTCGAGTGCCCGCCGGAGATCCGCGTCACGTCCACGGGCTCCGGTCCGGTCGCGATCTCGGGGACCTCGGCGCGCAGCCACTCGGTGAGCGCCGCGGCGGGGACGGGGTCGGTGGCGATCTGCGTCGATCCGCTCATGCCCGTCACCTTGCCCCGTGACGGGCGATCAACGCCATTGCGACGATCGCCACTTCCCGTGGGCGACACCGGCTACACGGGCAGGACCAGCGCGGCCAGCAGGCGGTCCGGCTCCGCGGCCGGGTCCGCGGTGAGCCCGCTGTGCACGGGGCCGGGCCGCACGACCGTGCTGCGCGGCGCGGTGAGCCGGCGGAAGCGCCGGCCGAGGTCCTCCCCCGCGCCGGGGCCCGACGCGGCCAGTGCTCCCTCCGTCCGCCGGTCGGCCCGTGGCGGGGTGGGCACGGCGCAGACGGCGGCGGCGACCTCGAGGGCGTCGGCGATCGCGTCGGCGTCGGCGTGCGGGTCGAGGGCCCGCAGCCGGTCCCGGTCCAGGTGCACCCGCCCGCCGAGGAAGTCCTTCGCCCGGCAGTAGACGAGCACGCCGGCGTTCATCGTCTCGCCGCGCTCGGGGCGCGGCACGACCTGCAGCACCGCGTACTCGTAGACCTCGAGGCCGTTCCCCGTGCTCACCGGTCCACCTTCGGCAGCCGGGCGGCGAGCCACGCCGGCGGGCGGCCGGTGCGGGTGATCGGGCGCGGACGGCCGGTCGCCGCCGCCTCCCGGACGGCGGGCAGCCAGGCCTCCCGGGCCGCGACCCGTGCGGTGAGGATCTCGGCGTAGGCGGCGCGCACCTCGTCGGGGTGGTCGAAGCCGGGCTCGCCGGCCAGCCACTCGTCCGGCACCGCCGCGGCCGCGCGCCGCACGGACTCCGCGCTGACCTGCGGCGCGAGGGCGGCGTCGGCGGCGTCGAGGTCCGGGAAGGAACCGAGCAGGACGTGGTCGCCGGCGTCGAACGGGCGGGCGGCGACCGCGGCCGGGTCGGCCAGCGCTCCCGCCCAGCCGTGGTGGAAGGTCAGCGTGGCCCCATGGTCGATCAGGTACGGGGCGCGGTGCCAGAGCAGCATGTTGGCGTTGCGCCAGGACCGGTCGACGTTGCCGACCAGCGCGTCGAACCACAGCACGCGCCCGGCGAACCCCGGTCCGGGATCGAAGGCCAGCGGGTCGAAGTCCAGCGCCCCGGGCAGGTAGTCCAGGCCCAGGTTGAGCCCGGCGGAGCGGTGCAGCAGGTCCTGCACCTCCTGGTCCGGCTCGGCGAGCCCGAGCTCGGGATCGAGGTCGACCGTGACCAGCTCGGGCACCGGCAGGCCCAGCGCGCGGGCGAGCTCGCCGGCGACGATCTCGGCGACCAGGACCTTGCGGCCCTGCCCCGCGCCGTGGAACTTCACGACGTAGGTGCCGAGGTCGTCGGCCTCCATCAGGCCGGGCAGCGACCCGCCCTCACGCAACGGCGTGACGTAGCGGGTCGCCGTGACGTGGCGCAGCACGGATCCCTCCTCGTTCCGCCGACGATGATCCCCTGCCGCGCGACCGGTTTCCGCGGCGGTCCCCCGTCGGCGCCGGCGCTCGGCGGCGCGCCCGGTCGGATCTCGGGAAGGAGCAGGGCCCCGCGGCCGCCCGTCCCGCCGCGGTCGCGGGGCGGCGGGACGGGACGGGCCGCGGGGCCCTTCGTCAGGGGAGGTCGGGAGTGGCCGGCGGCCGGGCGCGCCCGGCCCCGTCAGTGCTGCTCGCGGTGCGTGGGGTCGAGGTGCGCCTGCGGGTCGGCGTAGTCCGCGTAGTCGACGGGCCGGTCGGCGGGCGGCACCGCGGCGGTGTGCCGGGCGGGCTGCGCCGGGGAGTTCGCGTACGCGCTCGGCACCCGCCGGGGCGCCGGGGCGTCGACCGCGGAGCCCTGCGGGCCGGCGGCGGGGTCGTCCCACAGGGAGTAGGACCGCGGGGCCGAGACCCGGACGTGCTGCGGGGCCTGCTCGGCGGACGCCTCCGCCTCCCACCGGCGGGCGGGCGCGGGCGCGGCGTAGCGCTGCTGCTCGTCCCACCGCGGCTCGTCCCACCGCTGCGACGGGGCCGGACGGGCGGCGAACGCGGCGGGCGCGGGCGCGATCGGGACCCCGGCCGGGTCGGAGCTGACGTCGACCGGGGCGGGCACCTCCCCGCGGCGCTTCCGCTCGAACAGCAGATGGTCGAGGCTGTAGCGGCCCGGGCCGAACGCGGCGATGGCCAGCACGAGCGCCGCGATCAGGGCGACGAGCTCCCAGCCGTTGTTCTTGACGAACACGCCGTGCGGGGCGTGCACGAAGTAGATGGCGCCGAGCATCACGAACGCCATGGCGCCGGAGGCCCAGGGCACGAAGATCCCCACCGCCAGCAGGATCGACCCGATCAGCTCGACGACCAGCGTGAACGCCGTGGCCACGATGGCCAGCGGGATCCCGAAGTTCGTGAACTGGTCCGTCGCGGTCCCGAAGCCCTTCACCCCGAAGGTGTCCCAGACGTGCGCCAGCATGACGAAGGCGACCGTCAACCGGGCCAGCAGGATGAGCAGGTGCTTCGCGGGTTCGGGGAGCGAACGGGTCAACATCGGGACCTCTCCTGACTACGGGTCGTCGGCAAACCGCGGTGAGTGACGAAGCTAGACCGGAGCGCGGCCCGGTGTAGGCCGAACAGCGGTCTCTGCGGTGGTCCGTCATCCGCACGCGATGAACAGCAGGCGTGAACCACTCATCCGGGTAACGAAACCCGCGGCAGGTGGTTACGGACCGTTCGTCTCCGCGACTCCCCCGCTGGTCGGCGCCGCACGGCCACCCACAGGGGTGGATCGGCGTCGGCGAGCGGGGGCCGCCCGTGGACGGGAGGGGCCGGGCTCCGGCCCGCCGGTCAGGCCGGCAGCACCTCCCGCCACTGCGCCGTCGCCTTGCGGCCCGGGGCGATCCAGGCGAGCCCGGCCAGGTCGCCCACGTGCCCGACCCCCTGGAAGGCGGCCGCGACACCGAGTGCCGCGAGGCCGATCTCGAGCGCGGACGGGTCCGGGCTCGGCATGCCGTTCGGCTTGACGAAGGTGATCTTCACGGTCCTGCCGGCGATGCGGGCCTTGAAGCCGCCGCCGAACCAGTACCAGGGGTACCTGACGTCGGAGACCTCGGCGAGCGGGACGTCGAAGGCCGTCTCCTCGCCGTCGGTGAAGGCGATCCGGGGCGGGCCGGGCGGTGTGGCGGCGGTGACGAGGTAGCCGGGGCGGTTGCGCAGGCCGCCGATGATCCAGGCCGGGCTGGCGAGGACGGCGGAACCGGTGTCGGGGGTGCGGGCGGACTGCTCGCTCACGGGTGTGCTCCTTCTGGTGCGGGACTGTCGTCGACGCTGCGGGCGGGGCCGTGGTCTCGGCGCCGTCGTCGGGTCACAGGACACCGCGCGCGGCCCCGCCCCGGACAGCACGCCGCCACCACACCCGGCGTTGGTGGTAGCCACACCCGTCGATCGCCGGTCCGCGGGACGTGTCAGGCGGGCCGCGCGCGGGCATGATGTCCGGCGTGGACACCCCCCGCGACATCACCGCGACCCCGGAGTGGGCGGCCCTGACCGAGCACCACGCGGCCGTCGGCTCGGCGCACCTGCGCGAGCTGTTCGACGCCGACCCCGGGCGGGCGGAGGCGATGACCGTCCAGGGCGCCGATCTCGTCCTCGACTACTCCAAGCACCGGATCACCGCGGAGACGCTGCCCAAGCTGGTCGCGCTGGCCGAGGCCGCCGGGCTGCCGGACCGCATCACCGCGATGTTCTCCGGCGAGCACATCAACACCAGCGAGGACCGGGCCGTGCTGCACACCGCGCTGCGGCTGCCCCGGGAGGCCTCGCTGACCGTCGACGGGCAGGACGTCGTCGGCGACGTGCACACCGTCCTGCGGCGGATGGGCGAGTTCAGCACCCGGGTCCGGGACGGCGAGTGGACCGGGGCGACCGGGGAACGGATCCGGACCGTCGTCAACATCGGCATCGGCGGCTCGGACCTGGGCCCGGTGATGGCCTACGAGGCGCTCAAGGACTACTCGGACCGGGACGTCGAGTGCCGGTTCGTCTCGAACATCGACCCGACGGACCTCGCCGAGACCACCCGCGACCTGGACCCGGCGAGCACGCTGTTCATCGTCTCGTCCAAGACCTTCACCACCCTGGAGACCCTGACCAACGCCCGCAACGCCCGGACGTGGCTGGTCGACGGCCTCGGGGACGAGAAGGCCGTCGCGAAGCACTTCGTGGCCGTGTCGACGAACGCGGAGAAGGTCCGCGAGTTCGGCATCGACGAGGCCAACATGTTCGGCTTCTGGGACTGGGTGGGCGGGCGCTACTCCGTCGACTCCGCGATCGGGCTCTCGCTCATGGTCGCGATCGGCCAGGAGGGCTTCGCCGAGTTCCTCGCCGGCTTCCACGCGATGGACGAGCACTTCCGCACCACCCCGCTGCACGCGAACCTGCCGGTGATCGCCGGGCTGCTCAACGTGTGGTACTCGAACTTCTTCGGCGCGCAGACCCACGCCGTGCTGCCGTACTCGCAGTACCTGCACCGGCTGCCCGCCTACCTCCAGCAGCTGACGATGGAGAGCAACGGCAAGTCCGTGCGCGGCGACGGCAGCCCGGTCACCACCACCACCGGCGAGATCTTCTGGGGCGAGCCGGGCACCAACGGCCAGCACGCCTTCTACCAGCTGCTCCACCAGGGCACCCGGCTCGTGCCGGCGGACTTCCTCGGCTTCGCCGAGCCCAACCACGTGCTGCCCGGCGACGGCGATGCCGAGGGCTCCGGGGCGGACATGCACGACCTGTTCATGTCGAACCTGTTCGCGCAGACGGCCGCGCTCGCCTTCGGCAAGACGAAGGAGGAGATCGAGGCCGAGGGCACCGCCGCGGACGTCGTGCCCCACAAGGTCATGCCCGGCAACCGGCCGACCTCGACGATCCTCGCCCCCAAGCTCACCCCGTCGACGCTGGGCCAGATCATCGCCTTCTACGAGCACCAGACCTTCGTGGAGGGCACGATCTGGGGCATCGACAGCTTCGACCAGTGGGGGGTGGAGCTGGGCAAGGTGATGGCCCGGCAGTTCGGCCCCGCGCTCTACGGCGAGGACCCGGACTTCTCCGCGCTGGACCAGTCCACCGCCGCGCTCATCCGCCGGTACCGCGCCCTCCGCGGCCGCAGCTGACCGTGCGCGGCGACCGCCACCGGACGGCGGTCGCCGCGCACGACCGGCTCGCGCTGCGGCTGGAGAACCGGGCGGACGGCGGGCGGCTCGCGTGCTCCTTGGGCAGAGTGGTGGGGTGCCCGGCCGCCGCGTCCTCGCCCTCACCGCGACCTGCTCCCTCCTCCTGCTCGCCCTGGCCGCGGGGCTGATCTGGGCCGCGTTCACCGGCGTCGGCCCGGCCGGCGAGGACCGGTCGGCCCTCGCAGGCGCGATCGACAGCCGCTCCGTCGGGGTCACGGCGGTCCTGGTGGTGTTCACCAACCTCGGCAGCACCGCCGTGATGGCGGCGCTCGCCGTGGTGACGGGCATCGTGCTGGTCGTCCGCGGGCGCCGGGTGGACGGCGTGTGGCTGATCGCCACGACGGCCGGCGCCGGTGCGGCGTTCACGCTGGTCAAGCGGACCCTCGACCGGCCGCGGCCACCGCTGGCGGTGCGCCTGGTCGAGGCGGGGAACGAGTCGTTGCCCTCCGGCCACGCGACGATGTCCATGGCCGTCGTCGGGGCGCTCGTCGTGCTGGCCTGGCCGCACCTGACGGGGTCGTTGCGGCTCGGTGCGCTGCTGGTGGCCGCGGCCTGGATCGGCGGGATCGGCTACACCCGCATCTACCTGGGGGTGCACTGGTTCAGTGACGTCGTGGCCGGCTGGGCCACCGGCGCCGCGTGGCTGGCGGTGTGCACCGGGGTGCTGCTCTGGTGGCGCGCCCGGCACCCCGAACCCGCCGTCCCGGCGTAGAGGGCCGGCCCGGGCTACTGCTGCTCCTTCGTGCACCACCAGGTGCTGCGGCCGCCGACGGTGCCGTGCCGCATCTCCGCGCCACAGCGCGGGCAGTGCCCGCCCGCGTGCCGGTGCTCGATGACCTCGCCGGTGTGCACGCCGCCGTTCGCGACGGCGGCCTGCAGCGCCTGCTCCAGGTTCCGGTACAGCCGGTCCAGCTGCGTGCGGGAGAGCTCGTCGGCCGGTGCCGCCGGGTTGATCCTCGCCCGCCACAGCGTCTCGTCGGCCAGCAGGTTCCCGACGCCCGCGAGGACGGACTGGTCGAGCAGCCGCGCCTTGACCGCGGAGCGGCTGCGCGCGATCCGGGTGCGGAAGTCGGCGGCGGAGATCTCCTCGGCGTCGGGCCCCAGGCCGGACAGGTCCGGCTCGAGGCGGATCCGCCCCAACCGGCGCTTGTCGAACAGCCGGAACCGCCCGCCGTCGGCGAAGTCGACGGTGAACCGGTCCCACTCGGGCTTGCGGGGCCGGCGGTCGGGCCGCTCCGGGCCGCCCCCGACCCGTTCGCCCTCGTCGTTCGTCACGATCACCCGCCCGCCCATGCCGAGGTGCACGCCGAGCGTCGGGCCCTCCGCGCCGTCGCGGTCGACCGTCTCGCACCACATCGTCTTGCCCCGCCGGTGCGCCGCGGTCAGCCGCCCGCCGACCAGCGCTCTCGCGATCTCGCCCGGCGGGTGCGGCCGGCACACCCACTCGTCGTTGTCGTCGACGCTGCAGATCTCGCGGTCCAGGGCGTGTTCGAGCACCTTCCGCGCGGTCTCCACCTCGGGCAGTTCCGGCACGCCGACCAGTCTGGAACAGCGGCGGCCGCGCCGCGCGTTGATCGGACCGTGATGCGGGTGAGGGCGCCGGAGCTGCGCGGACGTCGATGGCTGAACACCGGCGGGCAGGCGCCGGACCTGCGGGGCAAGATCGTCCTGCTCGACTTCTGGACCTTCTGCTGCGTCAACTGCCTGCACGTGCTCGACGAGCTGCGCCCGCTGGAGGAGGAGTTCGCCGACGTCCTCGTGGTCGTCGGGGTGCACTCGCCGAAGTTCGCCCACGAGGGCGACCCGGTGGCGGTCGAGGCCGCGGTGGAGCGGTACGGCGTGCACCACCCGGTGCTCGACGACCCGGACCTCGCCGTGTGGGACGCCTACGCGGCCCGCGCCTGGCCGACGCTGGCGGTGGTGGACCCGGAGGGGTACGTCGTCGCCCAGATGGCCGGCGAGGGGCACGCGCACGGGCTGGCCGTGCTGATGCGGGAGCTGGTCGCCGAGCACACCGCGAAGGGGACGCTGCGGCGGGGCGACGGCCCGTACGTCGCTCCCCCGCCACCGTCGACGCCGCTGCGGTTCCCGGGGAAGGTCGTGGCCGTGCCCGGCGGGTTCCTGGTCTCCGACACCGCGCACCACCAGCTCGCGCTCGTCGACGCGGAGTTCACCGAGGTCCGGCGGTTCGGGACGGGGGCGCGGGGGTTCCGCGACGGGACCGCGCCGGAGTTCTCCGAGCCCCAGGGCCTGGCCGTGCTGCCGGCGGAGGTGGCGGCGCAGGTGGGGTACGACGTCGTCGTCGCCGACTCGGTGAACCACGCCCTGCGGGGGCTGCGGCTCGCCGACGGCGAGGTCACGACGGTGGCCGGGACCGGGTCGCCGCTGCGTGAGCGGGTGGAGCCGGGCGGGACGGCCCCTGCGCTGTCGACGCCGTGGGACGTGGCGTGGTGGCGGGACCGGATCGTGATCGCGATGGCCGGGTGGCACCAGCTGTGGACCTTCGCACCGGTGTCGGGCGAGCTCGTCGTGCTCGCGGGCACGACGACCGAGGGGCTGCGGGACGGGCCCGTCACCGACGCGTTCTTCGCCCAGCCGTCCGGGCTGGCGGTCGCGGGCGACGTCCTCTGGATCGCCGACGCCGAGACCTCGGCCGTGCGTGCCGTCGACCTGGCCGCGACGCCGCAGGTCAGCACCGCGGTCGGGCTCGGGTTGTTCGACTTCGGGTTCCGCGACGGCCCGGCCACCGAGGCGCTGCTGCAGCACCCGCTCGGCGTGGGCGTGCTGCCGGACGGATCGGTCGCGGTGGCGGACACCTACAACGGTGCGGTGCGCCGGCTCGCCGCCGGGCAGGTGACCACGCTGGCGCAGGGTCTCGCCGAGCCGAGCGACGTGCTCGTCGACGGTGACACGCTGGTCGTCGTGGAGTCCGCGGCGCACCGGCTGGTGCGGTTGCCGATCCCGGCCGGTGCGCTGGTCGACGCCGGCGCCCACACGGTGCGCCGCCCGCGCACCGACCTCGCGGCCGGGCCCGTCGCGCTCACGATCGACTTCACCCCGCCGACCGGGCAGCACCTCGACACGCGCTTCGGCGACCCGACGGTCCTGACGGTGGGGGCGTCGCCGCCGTCGCTGCTGGTCGAGGGGGGCGGGACCGCACCGGGTCTGGCCCGGTCGCTCCGGCTGGCGCCCGGGGAGGGCGTGCTGTCGGTGAGCGTCACCGCCGCGGCGTGCGACGAGGGCGACGCGGTCTTCGCCGCCTGCCACCGCTACCAGCAGGACTGGGGTGTGCCGGTGCGGGTGGTGGAGGGCGGGGAGGACGCTCCGGCCGAGCTCGTGCTCGACCTGCGGGCGGTCGACGGGGGCTGAGGGTCCCGGGCCTCACTCGAGCTCGGCGACCGTCCACGTCCCGTCGGCGGCGGGCGCGACGACCTGGAACTCGCCCGCCGGCAGGGTGCGGACGTGCTCGGCCAGCTGCGGCGCGGACATCGGCGCCGCCTCCACCACGGTCCGCGAGCGCGGGTCGGCGCCCTCGACGGCGACCGTGAGCGGCTGGTCGACCGGGAGGTCGTCGGCCGACCGCAGCACGACGAGCTGGGCGTCGCCCTCGTCGAGCAGCGCGGCGGTGCCCGGGTCGGGTGGCACGGGAACGCCGGCGTCGTCGAGCCGTGCGGCCAGCAGCGGGAGCTCTCCGGCGGGCAGCGTCAGGGTCCCGACCCGCGGGGACCCCGGGCCCGCCGGGATCGCGTGGGCCGCCGCGGGACCTGCAGCGGCAGCGGGCGGGTCCGCCGGAGCGGCCGTCCGCTGGTCCGCCGGAGCGGCTGTCCCCTGGTCCGCCGGAGCGGCCGTCCGCCGGTCCGCCGGGGCGG
>NZ_JBHSQK010000058.1:21565-38155 GCF_042658055.1 Pseudonocardia lutea | reverse complement strand
CCCCGACGCGGCCACCCGCGGCTCGGGCACGGACTCCGGCCGGGCCGCCGCCGAGAAGGAGGTCGGGGCGTCGGGGGAGCCGGGGTAGAGCGGGTCGTCCGGGTCGTCGAGCAGCGGGCGCAGCCGGCGGCGCACCTCGTCGAGCGGCATGCGCCGGTCGGGGTCCTTGACCATCAGCGCGGCGATGACGTCGGCGACCGGCCCGGCCTCCCGCGGGCGGGGCACCTCGCCGTCGACGACCTCGGTGATCGTGGAGACGGGGTCGCCCTTGACGTCGTAGGGCGGCCGGCCCTCGACAGCGGCGAACAGGGTGGCGCCCAGCCCCCAGAGGTCCGCGGCGGGGGTGACCGCGGCGCCCATCGCGACCTCGGGGGCGATGTAGGCGGGGGAGCCGAGGACGAGCCCGGCGGTGGTCATCGGGGCGTCCGAGGCGTTGCGCGCGATGCCGAAGTCGGTGAGCTTGATCCGCCCGTCGTGGGCGACGAGGACGTTGCCGGGCTTGACGTCCCGGTGCGTGATGCCGGCGCGGTGCGCGGCCCGCAGCGCGGCGGCCGTGGCGTACCCGACGGCGGCGGCCTGCCGCTGGTTCAGCCGGCCCTGCTCGGAGATGATGGTCGCCAGGTTGCGCGAGGGCACCATCTCGAGGACGACGAGCGGCTCGCCGGCGACGTCGACGACGTCGAACACCGTGATGACGTTCGGGTGCGAGAGCCCGCCGAGGGCGCGCGCCTCGCGGAGCATCCGCTCGCGCATCCCCAGCGCCTCGCGCTCCGGGACCCCGCGGGGTACCTTCAGCTCCTTGACCGCCACGCGGCGCCGGAGCACCTCGTCGTACCCCGACCAGACCGTGCCCATCGCCCCGCTGCCGAGCTGCGCGGAGAGGCGGTACCGGTCGCCGACGACGCGGCCCGGCTGCTCGTCTTCCTGCGTGGACACGCGCCCATTGTCGGCGACGCCTCGATCACCCGTGCGGGCGGGTGCGCCTGCGGACGCCTCGGTCGGGGCCTGGACCAGCACAAACGGGCACGTCACGTGACCGGGTGACGACGGTCCGCAGCCCTGTTCGCGTCGGCGAACGGCAGGCCAGCCCGTTCGTCGCAACCCGTCGCAACCGCTCGTCACGAGTCGCCTCGCCGTCCGCAGCATCGCGCCGACCCCTCGGCGCGGATACCCCGTGAACGTCCGGTTTCGGGTTGGTACACCGCTGACCGGGTGAGCACCATGGACGAATGCAGGACAGAGCGAAGAGCCCTCGAGGGGCGGGTCGAGCCGGTGATGTCCGGTGACCCTGCTCGAGGCGCACCCCGAGCTCGCGACCAGCGGTGACCAGGTGGTCACCGACCTCGGTGCGGGCACCGGCCCGGCCTGGCTGGACCAGTGGCTCACGGCCCACCGGTCCGACGTCGTCGCCGTCCGCCGGTCGCTGCACTCCGTACCCGAACTCGGTCGTGACGAGCATCGTACGACCGCCCTCGTGGCCCGCCGCCTGATGGCCGCCGGCCTCGAGCCCCGCACCCTGCCCGGCGGCACCGGCCTCGTCTGCGACGTGGGCCGCGGCGACCGCTGCGTGGCCCTGCGCGCCGACCTCGACGCCCTGCCGCTCGCCGAGGAGACCGGGCTGCCGTTCGCGTCCACGGTGCCGAACGTGATGCACGCCTGCGGACACGACGCCCACACCGCGATGGTGCTCGGCGCCGGCCTCGCGCTCGCCTCCGCGCCCTCGCTGCCCGGCCGCGTGCGGCTGGTGTTCCAGCCCGCCGAGGAGGTCCAGCCCGGCGGCGCGATCGACGTCGTGGCCGACGGCGCGATGGACGACGTCGAGCGCATCTTCGCGCTGCACTGCGACCCGCGGCTGGAGGTCGGCCGGCTCGGCACCCGCGTCGGCCCGATCACCTCGGCGTGCGACGTCGTCGAGATCCGGCTGACCTCGCCCGGCGGGCACACCGCCCGCCCGCACCTGACCGGCGACCTCGTCGAGGCGCTCGGGCTGCTGATCACCCAGCTCCCGCTGCTGCTCACCCGCCAGGTCGACCCGCGCTCGGGCACCGTCCTGGTCTGGGGCGCCGTGCAGGCCGGCGAGGCCGCCAACGCGATCCCGCAGGCCGGCGTGCTGCGCGGCACGCTGCGCACCGCCGACCACGCCACCTGGACCGAGCTGGAGGACAAGTTCCGCGCGCTGGTCGCGGCCGTCCTCGCGCCGCTCGGCGTCGGGTACGTGATCGACCACATCCGCGGCGTCCCGCCGGTGGTCAACGAGGCCGTCAGCTCCGGCATGCTGCGCGACTCCGCCATCCTCACCGGCGGCCCGGACGCCGCCGCCGACACCGAGCAGTCCAGCGGCGGCGAGGACTTCGCGTGGTACCTGGAGAAGGTGCCGGGCGCGATGGCGCGGCTGGGGGTGTGGCCGGGGGTGGGCCCGATGAAGGACATCCACCAGCCCACCTTCGACCTCGACGAACGCGCCCTGCCCTTCGGCGTCCGCGTCCTGGTCAACGCGGCCCTGCAAGCCCTGGCCTAGCCCCGCGAGTCGGCACTTTCGCGCGACCGAACTCCACATCCCGGGAGATCGGTTGTCCACAGGTGGCCGCAGTCATCCACAGGCCGACATCGATTCCGTTCGTCCGACGCCCGGTGCCCGACGCTGGCGTCGTGCTCCCTTGGGAACTCGGCATCGCGGGCGTCTGCCTGCGGAGCGTCCTCGTCGCTGCCGTCGGTGAGTACCGCGTGCGCCGTGCCGTGAGCACGGGTGCCGCCCTCGTGCCCTGGCCCGGGGTGCTCGCGGACCCGGCCCGTGTCACCGAGGCCGTCACGGTGATCAGCGCGGCATGGCTCGCCGTCGGCGGCGGTGCAGTGGTCGGCGGGGCCTCCGCGGCCTACCTGCACGGGTGCACTGCGCTCCCGCCCAGTCCGGTGCATCTCGTCGTCCCGTACGGGACACGCCGTCGGACCCGTCCGGGGCTCGTCGTGCACAACGGCCCGGATCTTCCGGGTGACCACCTCGTCGTCCAGGGGTTGCCCACGCTACGGCTCGAACGGGTGGTGACCGATCTCCTCTGCACCGCCGCGCCCCGGGACGCCCTTGCCGTCGCCGACGAGGCCCTCGCTCTCGTACCGGAGGCGGACAGGGCGGAGTTCCGGGCGGAGGTGCACGCGCGTCTGCGTACCCGGTCCGACCCGCGGGGCACTCTGATCGGCTCCCGGCTGTTCGAGCTGGCCACCGGACGAGCGGAGTCGCCGCCCGAGAGCCACCTGCTGTGGCGCGTGGTGGACCTGGGCTACCCGGTACCGGAGGTCAACCGCTGGGTTCACGACCTCCACGGCGTTCGGCTGTACCGCCTGGACCTCAGCTGGCCGGAGCTGCGGATCGCGCTCGAGTACGACGGCTACGAGGCGCACGTCGACCGCGAGGTCGAGGACCGGGTACGGGTCGCCGACCTCGAGGCACGAGGCTGGATCGTCGTCAGGGTGCGCAAGGCGGATCTGGTGAACTCCGCCGCACTGGAGCGCGCGCTGGACGCGGCGTTCGCCCGGCGTGGTGTCGACCTGTCCGGCCGGATCGTGAACGCGTTGCGGCCGCGGCGGCACCGCGAGGCCCGCGGAGCACGAGGCGCGTGAGCCGGTCGTCTCCCGAGATGTGTAGCTCGGTCACTTGAAAGTGCCGACTCGCGGGAACCGGCCCGGGTTACACGCTCTTCTGGCTCGGGCGGTTGCGGAGTTCGCTGACGTAGTCGTCCGGAGCGCCCGCGGCTTCCGCGGCGTCGGCGATCACGCCCAGGTAGCGGGCGCTGGGGAGGCCGCCCTCGTAGGCGTTGAGCACGTAGATCCAGGCCAGGACGCTGCCCTCGAGGGTCTGCACCCGCAGCCGGAGCTTCTTGTGCAGCCCGAGCTCGCCACCCTCCCAGCGGTCGAGCTGGGCGGCGTCGTGGTCCGGGACGTCGTAGAGCACCACGAAGACCTGGGAGCCGGGGTCCTCGACCACCGTGGAGAGCGCGCCCTCCCAGGCGTAGTCCTCGCCGCCGAAGGTCAGGCGCCAACCCATCAGCCACCCGGTGCCCGCCATCGGCGAGTGCGGGGCGCGCTCCTTCATCTGGCTCGGATCCATGTTCGAGCCGTAGGCGGCGTACAGCGGCACGGGGACAGGGTAACGGCGCCCGCCGTGTCCGGGTCCTTCGGGACCACTCGGCGGACGCGCGTACGGTATGAACGGGCGCCGGTCGGCGTCCGTACCGGTCGGATCGATCCAGGACCGGCCGTCCAGGCAGTCGTCTCGGGAGGGCGTGCGTACGTGACCCGCATCGTGATCATGGGCGGTGGCCCCGCCGGGTACGAGGCGGCCCTGGTCGCGGCCCAGCACGGCAGCGACGTGACCGTCGTCGAGAAGGACGGCATGGGCGGCGCGTGCGTGCTGCACGACTGCGTCCCCTCCAAGACCTTCATCTCCTCCGCCGCGGTCCGGGTGGACCTGCACCGCGCCGAGGACCTGGGCGTGCTGCTGGACCGCAACACCGCCGGCGTCGACCTCCCGAAGGTCAACGGCCGCGTGAAGGGCCTGGCGCTGGCGCAGTCGGCCGACATCCGGGCCCGGGTGGAGAGCGAGGGCGTCCGGATCGTGCACGGCACGGCCGCGTTCCTCGACGAGACGAGCGGCCGCCAGCCGCACACCGTCGAGGCCCGGCACCACGACGGCACCGTCGAGAAGCTGCCCGCCGACACCGTGCTCATCGCGACCGGCGCCACCCCGCGGGTGCTGGACTCGGCGCGGCCGGACGGCGAGCGCATCCTCACCTGGCGCCAGCTCTACGACCTCCCCGCGCTGCCGGAGCACCTGGTCGTGGTCGGCTCCGGCGTGACGGGGGCCGAGTTCGTCTCCGCGTACGTGGAGCTGGGCTGCAAGGTCACCCTGATCTCCAGCCGCGACCGTGTCCTCCCCAGCGAGGACGCCGACGCCGCGGCCGTCCTGGAGGACGTCTTCGCCGAGCGCGGGGTCGACATCCTCCCGAAGGCCCGCGCCGAGTCCGTGGTCCGCGACGGCGACGGCGTCGTCGTCACGCTCGCGGACGGTCAGGTCGTCCGCGGCTCGCACGCGCTGATGACGGTCGGGTCCGTGCCGAACACCCGCGACATCGGCCTGGAGAAGATCGGGATCGAGACCGACCGCGGCGGGTTCATCCCGGTCGACCGGGTCTCGCGCACCTCCGTGCCCGGCATCTACGCCGCCGGCGACTGCACCGGCCTGCTCATGCTGGCGTCCGTCGGCTCGATGCAGGGCCGCATCGCGATGTGGCACGCCCTGGGCGAGGGCGTCGCACCGATCCGGCTGCGCACCGTGGCGTCGAACGTCTTCACCCGCCCCGAGATCGCGACCGTCGGCATCAGCCAGCGGGCGATCGACGCCGGCGAGGTCCCGGCCCGCACGGTCATGCTCCCGCTGGCCACCAACCCGCGGGCGAAGATGCGCGGGCTGCGCCGCGGCTTCGTCAAGCTGTTCTGCCGCCCGGCGACCGGCGTGGTGATCGGCGGCGTGGTCGTGGCCCCGGTCGCGAGCGAGCTGGTGCTGCCGATCGCGATGGCGGTGCAGAACGGGCTGGGCGTCGACGACCTCGCCCACACCTTCTCCGTCTACCCGTCGCTGTCCGGCTCGATCACCGAGGCCGGCCGGCAGCTGATGCAGCACAGCGACCTGGACTAGGGGGCGAATCGGGGTCATCCCCGATCCCGCTGCCGGCCCGGCGGCGGACCGTGGACGCATGACCACTCCCGTCCCCACCCGCGTACCGGTGCTGCCGGTGGTCGCGGCCGGGGTCGCCGGGCAGCTCGCCGACGACCTCCTGTTCGTGTTCCTGCCCTCCTTCCCGGGCGCCGCGGCGATCCTCTCGATCGTGCTGACCGCAGGCGCCGCCCGGCTGGTCACGGCGAAGCTGCACGGTGCCGCCGTGCCGCGCGCCGGGCTGGCCGTCGGCGCCGTCTCCGCGGGCGTCGGGCTGCTGCTGAGCGGCCTCGGGCTCGTGACGATCCTGATCGCCGGCCTGACGGTGCTCGCCGGCGTGGGCGGCGCGATCCTCGGCCGCCCCGAGGTCCGGCCGCACCGCGACTGACGCGCCGACCCGCCCCGGAACGCGCGGCACCCCCGGCGGACGGTGTCCACCGGGGGTGCCGGGTCGGTCAGCCCGCCGCGGCGAGGCCGGGGTCGGGCACCGTGCGGCACGACGCGAGGACGCACGCCTCGGCCGCCCGCGCGGGCCGGATCGGGGCCGCCGCGGCGGAGAGGCTCCCCGCGAACGGCCACTCACCGGCGAAGCGCTGCAGGTACCAGTAGACGAACAGGTAGTCCTGCGTGTCGGGCTCCGCGACGAACACCGCGCGGCCGGGCAGCCGCTCCACCCAGCGGGCGTAGGCGATCGTCGCGAGGGCCGGGGGACGCGCGGCCCGCCGGGTGGCGAGCCAGTCCCCGGCCCGGGTGCGCCAGTCCTGCAGCGACGCCGGGTGCAGGGTGGCGCCGGGCAGCTCCCGCAGGTTCGCGGTGAACGTCCCGGTCGGGACCCCGTCGGCGCGGCGCGCCGCCGAGGTCAGGGTGAGCAGGGAGTGCGGGCCCGGGATGGGCCCGTCGGTGTGGATGTGGGTCGTGACGAACACGGTCGTCGGGTCGGACGGGGTGTCGGGGGGCATGACGGATCCTGGTTCTCGAGTGGGTGTCGAGGACGTGCCCGCGACGAGGTGACCTCGTGTCGGGCGGATCCGCGGCGCGGTCCTGGCCGCGTGGCGGAGGGACCGGGCCCCGTGGGGTGATCACACGGGTGCGTGTCGGCGCTGTGTACTTGTGCAGCACAGGCGCGGCGGACACGGTCGAACCTGGCGCTCCGGAGTCAACCGGACGCGCGGAGCGACGTCAATCCACGATCAGCAGATCGGGCGCACCGGACCGCGCGCGGTGAGCGGGCCGGAGCGCCGGGTGCCCCCTGGAGGGCACCCGGCGGCCACGGGTCAGTCCTTGATCTCGCAGACGACCGAGCCCTGGGAGATGGAGGAGCCGGCCTCGGCGGACAGCCCGGTGACGGTGCCGTCCTTGTGCGCGGTGACCGGGTTCTCCATCTTCATGGCCTCGAGGACGACGATGAGGTCGCCCGCGGAGACGGTGTCGCCGTCGGAGACCGCGACCTTGATGATCGTGCCCTGCATCGGGGCGGTGACGGCGTCGCCGGAGGCCTTGGCCCCGCCGCCGCCCCCGCCGCGCTTGCGCGGCTTGGCCTTCCCGATCCCACCGGCGGCCGCGCCGCCGCCCCCGCCGCCGCCGAAGGAGATGTCGCCGGGGAGCGAGACCTCGACGCGCTTGCCGCCGACCTCGACCACGACGTTCTGCCGCGGCGCGGTCTCCTCGTCGGCCTCGGCCGCGCCGGTGAACGGCTCGACGGTGTTGTTCCACTCGGTCTCGATCCAGCGGGTGTGGACGGTGAAGTCCTCCTCGCGGTCGGCCGCGAAGGCCGGGTCGGAGACGACGAGCCGGTGGAACTCCAGGACCGTGGCCATGCCGCCGACCTGGAACTCCGCCAGGGCGCGCCGCGAGCGCTCGAGCGCCTGGTTGCGGTCCGAGCCGGAGACGATCAGCTTGGCCAGCAGCGAGTCGAACTGGCCGCCGACGACCGAGCCGGCCTCCACACCGGCGTCGACGCGCACGCCCGGGCCGGCCGGGTAGGCGATCGACTCCACGGTGCCCGGGGCGGGCAGGAAGTTGCGGCCGGCGTCCTCGCCGTTGATCCGGAACTCGATCGAGTGCCCGCGGGGCTCGGGGTCGTCGAGGAGGTTGAGCTCCTTGCCCTCGGCGATGCGGAACTGCTCGCGCACCAGGTCCAGGCCCGAGGTCTCCTCGGACACCGGGTGCTCGACCTGCAGCCGGGTGTTGACCTCGAGGAACGTGATCAGCCCGTCCTGCCCGATGAGGAACTCGACGGTGCCGGCGCCGTAGTAGCCGGCCTCGCGCACGATCGCCTTGGAGGCGTCGTAGAGGGTCTTGCGCTGCTCCTCGGTGAGGAACGGCGCGGGGGCCTCCTCGACGAGCTTCTGGAACCGGCGCTGCAGCGAGCAGTCGCGGGTGCCGACGACGATGACGTTGCCGTGGGTGTCGGCCAGCACCTGGGTCTCGACGTGCCGCGGCTTGTCCAGGTACCGCTCGACGAAGCACTCGCCGCGCCCGAAGGCGGCGGTGGCCTCGCGGACCGCCGACTCGTAGAGCTCGGCGATCTCCTTCTCCTCGCGCGCGACCTTCATGCCGCGCCCGCCGCCGCCGAACGCCGCCTTGATCGCCACGGGCAGGCCGTGCTCCTGGGCGAACTCGATCACCTCGTCCGCGCCCGAGACCGGGTCGGCGGTGCCGGGGACGAGCGGGGCGCCGGCGCGCATCGCGATGTGCCGGGCGGTGACCTTGTCGCCGAGGTCGCGGATGGACTGCGGCGACGGGCCGATCCAGGTGATCCCGGCGTCGATCACGGCCTGGGCGAAGTCGGCGTTCTCCGACAGGAAGCCGTACCCGGGGTGGACGGCGTCGGCCCCGGCCTGCTTCGCGGCCCCGATGACCTTGTCGAAGTCGAGGTAGGACTCGGCGGCGGTGGTGCCGCCCAGCGCGTAGGCCTCGTCGGCCAGCCGCACGAACAGCGCATCCCGGTCCGGCTCGGCGTAGACCGCGACACTGGCAAGGCCCGCGTCCCGTGCGGCCCGGATCACCCGTACGGCGATCTCCCCGCGGTTGGCGACGAGAACTTTGCGCAGTTCAGGCACGTTCGATCTCCTCGTGGTCGCGGCCGGCCCCCGTTGCGCCGGCGCGTTGGTTACCGCGGAGTCTAGGAGTTCACCCAGCGAACACGAACGCGAGCGGATGTGGCATCCGTCATCGAACGGTCACTCCTGACTGCCTCCTCCGCGTCGAGGCGTTCCCCACGAGAGCGCGGCGAAACCCGGATCGGCGCCGGAACAGGCCTCCGACCTGCGCCGACAGTCGCCGCACACGGCGCGGCGAGCGCCCGGGCGCAGGCGGCCAGGTGGGCGACCCGGCCCGGGTCGACGCCCTCGGCGTCCCCCAGGCCGAGCCGCACCCCGTGCGGGACCACCGGGATCCCGCGCTCGCGCAGGTCCGTCACCCCTCGAGACGGACCGACGCGCGGACGGTCCGGGGCACGCCCAGCGACTCCGCGATCACCTCGCAGAACCCGAGGCCCGGGCGGCCCGGGAGGCCCGCGACGACCCCGGCGATCTCCGGCCGCCAGCCGACGCCCAGGCCCGTCACGGGCGGACGGGCGCCGGGCGCTGGGAGCACGCCCGGCGGCGGTCAGCCGCCGCAGCCACCGCCACTCCCGCCACCCCCGCCCCCGCCACCACCGCAGCCGCCGCCCCCGCCGCAGCTGCTGCCGCCGGAGACCCCGCTGCTGCTGCCCGGGTCCGAGTACCCGCCGCTCCACCCGCCGGTGGCGGCCGCGGCCTTCTGCGCGGCCAGCTCGTCGGCGAAGGCCGGGTCGGAGGCCCAGAGCGCGCTCATCCCGAAGACCCCGACGCCGAGCGCGGCCGAGCCGGCGCCGTGCGCCACCCAGTCCGGCTTCAGGGAGGGCGACAGGTCGGCGTGCTCGTCGCGCAGGAGGGCCAGGGCCCGCTGCCCGGCCGCGGTGCGTTGCGGCACCCGGGCCAGCTGCACCAGCCCGATCACGGCGACGACGACGGTCGCGGCCACGAGGAGGCCGACCGGCCGCGTGTTCGCCACCCCGGCGAGGATCCGGACCAGCCCGAACGCGGCGACGGCGAGCATCCAGCCGCCGATCCGGCGGATCCGGTCCCGCTGCGCCTCGGACAGCAGGAGCTGCTCGGCGACCAGCCGCGCCCGGATCCGGTCGAGCGCCGCGGCGACCTGGCCGTGGAAGCGCAGCCGGCGCTGCAGGGTCGGCGAGCCCGCGCTCGCGTGGATCGCCCGCTCGAGCCCGGTGGCCCGCGTCCCGGGCCGGCCGACGGCCTGGACGGCGCCCCGCCCCGCGGTGGCGATCGTGCCGGACAGGTGCATCGCGCTCAGCGTGGACCACACGGCCAGCTCGGGCCCGCCGTTCAGGTACGCCACGTCCTGCGGCCGGTCGGACAGCGTGCCGGCCCGGTCCGTGGCCGCCGTGCGCCCGGCCCCGGCGATCCGCCGCCGCGCCCGCGTGGCGGCGGCGAGCACCGCCACGGCCAGGACCAGGTAGAGGAACAGGAAGGTGGGACCATCGATGCCCCAGGTGTCGCCCGGTGCTGCGAGTACCGCCATCACGACCACCCCCGGTCGGTCGTCCTGTGGGACGAGCTGTGACGAGCACAGGATGGGGGTGGCGCAGGCCACTGCGGAACGTTCTTGACGAAGGCTTAGGGTTCGCCGCCCGGGCTCCGCCTCAGCGGCTCCTCAGCAACGGGGCACCGGCCGCGCCCGGGTCAGGACGCGACGGCGGCCCGCACCTGCTTCTTGATCCTCGACAGCATCGCCGCCATGCCGCGGATCCGCAGCGGGCTCACGGCCTGGGTGAGGCCCAGCGCCGTGTAGAAGTCGTCCGGCACCGCGAGCACCTCGCGGGCGGGCTCGCCGTCCAGCCCGGTGTGCATGATTCCGGCGAACCCGCGGGTCGTCGGGGCCTCGGGCGGGGCGGAGAAGAAGAGGTGCACGTGCCGGTCCGGGTCGTCGTCGACCTCGACCGCGAGGAACAGCGGCGACTGGCACTCGTGCACCTGCTCCATCGACCCCGCCGCGTCCGCGTAGCGCTCGGGCAGGTCCGGCAGCTCCTGGCTGAGCTCGAGGAGGAGCTGCAGGCGGTCCTTCGGGCCCACCGCCTCGAAGTCCTCGACGAGCTCGGCCAGGGACGGGGGAAGACTCACGACGCTCCCTTCACGGGCTCGGCCGAGCCCTTCTCCGACCCCTGCACGATGGGGACCCGGACCGAGTTGCCCCACTCGGTCCAGCTGCCGTCGTAGTTGCGGACGCCCTCGAACCCGAGCAGGTAGGACAGCACGAACCAGGTGTGGCTGGACCGCTCGCCGATCCGGCAGTACGCGATCGTCGGCCGGTCCTTGGCCAGGCCCTGCTCGTCCTCGTAGATCTCGGCGAGTTCCTTGCGGGACCGGAAGGTGCCGTCCTCGTTCGCGGCCCGTGCCCACGGCACGCTCGACGCGCCGGGGATGTGGCCGCCGCGGACCGCGCCCTCCTGCGGGTAGTCCGGCATGTGCAGCAGCTCGCCGGAGTACTCGCCGGGGGACCTGACGTCGACGAGCTGGCCGCCGAGGTGGCCCAGCACGTCCTCCTTGAAGGCGCGGATCGCGATGTCGTCCCGCTCAACGATCGGGTACTCGACGGGGGTCGGCTTCGGCGCCTCGGTGGTCATCTCCCGGCCCTCCGCGACCCACTTGGTGCGGCCGCCGTCGAGGATCCGGACGTCCTCGTGGCCGAACAGCCGGAACACCCACAGCGCGTAGGTGGCCCACCAGTTGTTGCGGTCGCCGTAGAACACGACCGTGCTCTCGCGCGCGATGCCGCGCTCGCCGCAGAGCGTGGCGAAGGCCTCGGGGTCGACGTAGTCCCGGGTGACCGGGTCGTTCAGCTCGGTGTGCCAGTCCACCTTCACCGCGCCGGGGATGTGGCCGGTGTCGTAGAGCAGCACGTCCTCGTCCGACTCGACGACGACGAGGTCCGGGTCGCCGAGGTGCTCCGCCAGCCAGGCGGTGCTGACGAGCCGCTCCGGGTGGGCGTACTCGGCGAACTTCGGGTCCGGGTCAGTGGGAGCCATGGCCGCGAGGGTAGTCGGGCGGAGACGGAGCTCGCGGAGTCGTCCACAGGTCCGTCGGCGAGATCCCCAACGCGCCCAGCAGACGCCGCACCAGCGGCAGGCTGATCCCGATGACGTTCGACGGGTCCCCGTCGATGCCGTCGACGAACCAGCCGCCGAGGCCGTCGAGCGTGAACGCCCCCGCGACCACGAGCGGCTCGCCCGTGGCCAGGTAGGCCTCCAGCTCGGCGTCGGTGGGCGTGCCGAACCGGACGGTGGTGGCCGCGTGTCCCTCGGCGACCCGCTCGATCTCCCCGTCGACCACGTGCAGCACCGCGTGCCCGGTGACCAGCTCGCCGCTCCGCCCGGCCATCGCCTTCCACCGGGTCCGGGCGGTGTCGACGTCGTGCGGCTTGCCGACCAGTTCCCCGTCGATGAGCAGCATCGAGTCGCAGCCGATCACGACGGTCTCCTCGGCCGCCCCGTCCGGCGCCCGGGCGACGGTCGTGGCCTTCGCCCCGGCCAACGTGGTGACCTTCTCGGCGGGCGGCGCGTCGGGGATCGCGCCGAGCAGCGCGTCCTCGTCGACGTCGGAGACCCGGACGACGGGATCGAGGCCGGCCGCGCGGAGCACGGCCAGCCGGGCGGGGGAGGCGGAGGCGAGGACCAGACGCACGCCGCGACTCTACGAACCCCCGACCGGCTCCGCCGGGGGTGGCGTCAGCCCGCGATCCCGGTGACGACCGGCTCGGCCAGCCCGGTCTCCGCCTCGGCGACCGCCTCGCGGACGGACCGGGCGATCGTCGGGTCGTCGTAGGAGGTGTCCTTGGCCTTGGTCACGAACTCGTGCCGCAGCCGCGCGTAGCCGAAGCGGTCGTCGAACATGTCCCGGCTCATCTCGGCCAGCTCCTGGACCCGGTAGGTCTCCAGCGGGCGGCGGAGCTCGTCGGCCTCGCGGGCGGCCTGCTTGGCGGCCAGGGCGGCGGCGTACCCGTCGCCGGTCGCGAGCCGGACCGCGTGCTCGACGACCTGCTCGTCGAACGCCGTGCGGTCGCCGTCGAGCACCTCGTCGACCAGGCCGGTGCGCAACGCCTCGGCCGCCCCGACCGGCAGGCAGTCCCGGGTGAACCGGATCGCGTCGGAGGGCCCGACCCGCCGCGGCAGGGCGTAGGTCCAGTACTCGGAGCCGGTCAGGCCCATGTTCCGGTAGTGCGGGTTGAGCACGGCGCCGCGGCGCAGCAGGACGGTGTCGGCGCCGAGCGCCATCATCACGCCGCCGGCGCCCGCCGGGCCGCCCACCGCGGTGACGACGAGCTGCGAGGTGCACGTGAGCAGCTCGCGGCAGACGTCGTTGATCGCGTTGATGTTGCGCCAGCTCTCCCCGGCCGGGTCGGGCCGGCCCTCGGCGACGTTGAGGTGGATGCCGTTGGAGAAGATCTCCCCGCCCTCGAAGACCAGGACCCGGGTGTCCTGCGCGGCCGCGTGCCGGAGCGCGGCGGCGACCCGGTGGCCCTGGCCCGCGGACATGGCACCGTTGTAGAGATCGGCTCGGACGATCCCCACGCAGCCGTCCGGCCCGACGCGGCGGTAGCTGATCTCGCGGTAGCCGTCCGACGGCCCGGTGGGCCGCTCGAGCGACTCCGGCACCTCGTCGAGCGCCCCGTCGAGCGCGGCGCCGAGCACCGTCGCCGTCGGCAGCTTCACGCCGCCCGGCACGCGGGCGTGCCCGATCCAGACCGCCCCGTCGCCGGTCCGGACGAGGACGGCGCCGTGCCGGCGCAGCGCGATCGAGCCGGGCGCGCCCGGGGTGGCGGACCCGCGGTGGGCGTCGAACACGGAGAGCGGCACGCCGGCGAGCTCGGACCGCACGCCCGGCGAGCCGTCCCCGGCCCGCACGCGGCGCAGCACGTGGTCGGTCGGGTCCTCCCAGGAGAAGGCCCGGTCGGTCTGCTTCATGGTCGGTCGGAGGCGGCCGATCACCGCGTCGCCGAAGGACTCCGCGGGCACGGGCTCGAACGACGGGTCCTGGGCCTTGGCGACGACCTCGCGGGCGAGCTCGAGCGCGGCGTCGGCGACCGGCCCGTTGTAGACCGCGGACTTGCGCGGCGGCTCGGCCGGCATCGGGAAGGTCCGGTGCCCCCAGATGGGGCCCGCGTCCATCTCCTCGACCGCCTGCAGGGCGGTGACGCCCCACACCGGCTCCGCGTCCGTGATCGCCCAGTCGATCGACGACGGGCCGCGGTCGCCCAGCGGGCCGGGGTGGATCACGACCACGCGGTGGCCCCGCCAGACGTCCTCGGGCACCCGTTCCTTGAGGAACGGGCAGAGCACGAGCTCGGGACGCGTGGTCTCGACGGCCTTGCGGATCGCCGCCTCGTCGTGGGCCAGGCGCACGTCGAGGTGGTGCCCGTCCTCGCGGAGCTCCGTCCACACGCGCTGGGTCAGCCCGTTGTAGGACGAACAGAGCAGCAGGATTCTCACGTACTTCTCCGGGTAGTCGACCAGTGGGGGGAGCACTGCCGACCGGGCGCGACGCTGCACCGCGGTCTCCACGATCGCGCGCGGGTTGCCCCCCGGTGCTGCACGTGGACCGCGAGGCACGTTACCTCGATCGTGAGGGCGATCGATTGCGCCGAACGGCCTAGAAGATCGACTCCGGGCGGAGGTACCCGACCTCGGGGCGAGAACGTCGTCGCAGGTGGTCACGGGTTTCCCGGGCTCGGACTTCCGCACGCCGACACGCCGAAGTGCGCGCGGTGAGTCGCCGAGCGGTCACTTCGGGTGCCTCGACTGCTGCTCCCAAGGGGTGAACTCGACGCGCTCCGGGGTCGGGCGGCCACGCGCGGTCGCTTCGCGGCGACCCGGTGCCGGACGCGTCCGAAGGGCCCATCGCCCGCCTCCGCCGGCTCACAGGAGGGAGGTCCAACGACCGTTCCGGTCGCTCTCTCGCTCAATGAACCTCTTTCGCGGCGAGTGGTCGGCGCTCTGAGCCCGGCGGTCGCAACGACCCCGGAACGGCGACGGCACTGTGCCGATCGGACCCCTCTCCTTCACCCGAGGCAGGGGCGAAAGGCCCCGAATCCGCGCCGATCGGCAGTCCCGGAGCCCCTCGAGAGCCCGTCCGCACCCGATCGAGTCATGCCCGAGACACGCTCCGTGTACCTTCCGCCGTCGACGCGTGCGATGTCCACGGGGCCCCGACCCGAACGGATGATCGCCGGGGCGGCGCCGGATCCCGAGGTGAACGTCCGCGGTGGCACGCGTCGAGCTGGACGAGACCGAGAGGGTGGGTGGCCGACGAATGACGAGGCTGCTGGACTGGCTGCCGCGCGGCAACACGCTCGACGAGGCGTCGTTCCGCCGGCGGCATCTTCTGCTGCAGTGGATCCTGGCGGCCCACATCCCCGTGCTGTTCCTGTTCGGGTGGCTGCTGGACAACCCGCTGCCGCTGGTGCTCGGGCTCGGCATCGGCCCGATCGTCGTGCTGCTGGTGGTGGGGCACTTCCTCACCCAACGCCGTGCCGCGTCGTCGTGCATCAGCGCGGGGCTCGTGTGGTGCTCGATCACGCTCGTGGCCGTCACGCACGGCACGATCGAGTCGCACTTCCACTTCTTCATCATCATCGGCTTCATCGCGCTGTACCAGGACTGGGTGCCGTTCCTCTGGAACGTCCTGCTCACCGGCGTCTCGCACGGCGTCGGCACGCTCTTCTACCCCACGCTGATCTTCAACCACCCCGCCGCGCAGCGTGACCCGTGGCTGTGGGGCGGCATCCACGCGGGCGCGGTGCTCTTCGCGTGCGTCGGCATGGTCATCTTCTGGCGGATCACGGAGGACGAGCAGCACGAGAAGGAGGAGCTCGGCCGCGAGCTCGTCCGCGCCGACGCCGAGATCGGCCGCAAGCAGTTCACCTCGGACATGCTGGTCAACCTGGCGCGGCGCAACCAGTCGATGCTCTACCGGCAGCTGGACATCATCAACCAGCTCGAGGAGAAGGAGCAGGACCCGGACGCGCTCGCCGAGCTGTTCAAGCTCGACCACCTCGCCACCCGCGTCCGGCGCAACGCCGAGAGCCTGCTCGTCCTCTCCGGCGAGCAGCCGCCCCGTGTGTGGTCGGCACCGGTGTCGATGCGCGACGTCGTGCGCGCGGCCATCGCCGAGACCGAGGACCTGGAGCGGGTCGAGTTCTCCGTCGACGACCGGATCGCGGTCGCGGGCCACAGCGTCGCCGACCTGACGCACCTGCTGGCGGAGCTCACCGAGAACGCCGTCCGGTTCTCCCCGCCGGACACCTCCGTGACGATCCGCAGCCGCCCCCAGCGGGCCGAGGTCGGCGGCCAGGTCCTCACCATCGAGGACTGGGGTGTCGGCATGCCCGACGACGAGCTGTCCCAGGCCAACGAGCTGCTCATCCGGCCGCGCGAGGTCGACCTGTCGGTGTCGCAGCGGCTGGGCTTCCACGTCGTCGCGCGGCTGGCGGCGCGGCACGGCATCGAGGTGTCGCTGTCCACCACCCCGGGTTCGGGCCTCACCGCCGTCGTCATCCTGCCCGCGGCGCTGTTCGTCGCCGACCCCCAGGCCGGCCCGCACGCCGGCATCGGCAGCGGGCCGGAGCAGACCCGCCGCGCGACGGCCGTGCACGAGCAGCTGCCGGCCGAGCACGCCCGCAGCGCCCAGTCCGTCGCCACCGCCGAGCGCAGCCCCCTGCCCGGGCTCGCGGCCGCGACCGCCCCGGCCTGGACCCCGCCGACGCCGGCCGCCCGCCGCGAGGCCTCGGCACCCACGGCACCCACGGCACCCACGGCCCCCGCGGCCCCCGCCGCGCCGGCCGTG
>NZ_JBHSQK010000058.1:0-21531 GCF_042658055.1 Pseudonocardia lutea | reverse complement strand
GACCTCCTCGCCCGCCGCTTCGGCGCCCCTGCCGGTCGGCAGGCCCGCGCCGATCCCGGCCGCGCAGGGAGGCAACTGGTCGGGCTGGTGGGACCCGGCGCCGGCCGAGCGCGGTGCCCGCTTCGGGGAGGACTGGACCGGCCGGAACGGCGACGGCCACCACGCGAACGGGAACGGCCACCACGCGAACGGGAACGGCCACCACGGCAACGGCCACCACGGCAACGGCCACCACGGCAACGGCCACCACGCGAACGGCAACGGCCACAACGGCAACGGGCACGGCCGGAACGGTCACGCTCTCCTCGGCGGCGACGGCGCCGCGTCCGCGGGCTTCGGCGGCCAGGACGGCGCCGCCCACCCGGGCGCCGGCCTCGACGGCGCCCGCAACGGGTCCGTGAACGGCACGCTGGACGGAGCCGCGGACGGCACCCGGAACGGCACCAGGAACGGCACCGTGAACGGGTCCGGCACCGGAGCGCCGCACGGGGCCGACGAGCACGCCGGCACCGGTCACGCCACGGACGGGCGTGCGAACGGGCACGCCCCCGAGCACCCTGCCGACGGACAAGCCGACCGGGCCACCGACCGGGCCACGGACGGTGCGGGCTCCCGGGGCTCCGGCGACGCGAACACCGGCCGGGTCCCGATCCCGGCCCCGCGTCCGGCCCCGGCCGAGCGCTCCCGGCCCCCGGCCACCGGCTCCAGCGGGCTGCGGCGGCGTGTCCCACAGGCGTCGCTCGCCCCCGAGCTGCGCGGCGGCACGGCCCGGCCCGCCACCCCGGCGGCCCCGCAGACCCCGGCCGGGCCCAGCGCCGACGCCGCGCAGGCCCTGTCCCGCTACCAGGCCAGCCGGCAGGCCGCCCAGGCCGTCGCCGACCAGGGCCTCGACAGGGCCCGGACCGGCGGCGCGCACGACCAGCACGACCAGCACACCACCGACAGGAGGACCAACCCGTGAGCACGTCGACCGGCCGGCTGGACTGGCTGCTCGTGGAGTTCACCCGGGACGTCCCGGGGGTCGTCAACGCCGTCGTCGTCTCCGGTGACGGGCTGCGCCTCGCCTCCTCGCCCGGCGTCGGCGACACCCTGGGCGACCAGCTGTCGGCCGCGGCCTCCGGGCTCGTCAGCCTGGCCAACGGGACCGCCCAGCTGCTGGGCTCCGGCGCGGTGAGCCAGACCATCCTCGAGATGGAGGGCGGCTACCTGTTCGTCACCGCCGTCAGCCGGGGCGCGACGCTCGCGGTCCACGCCGAGCGCGCCTGCGACATCGGCATGATCGGTTACGAGATGACGCTGCTGGCGTCGCGGGTCGGCCACGCGCTGACCCCGGCGCCACGCACCCCGGCGGGCCGCTGAGGTGCGGACGGAAGGCACGGCCGAGGACCAGCCGGCCAGACGCGCCGGCCGGGTCGTCCCGGTCTACGCGGTCACCGGCGGGCGGACCCGCTCGGCGGGCAAGGAGCTGCCGGTCGAGGCGCTCGTGACGGTCACCCACTCGGGCCGGCACGCCGCCGACCTGCAGCTGGAGTACCGGACGATCCTCGGCCTCGCCGCGGCCCCGGTCTCGCTGGTCGAGATCGGCGCGGCCCTGCAGGTGCCGGTGGGCGTGGCCCGGGTCCTGGTCGGCGACCTGGCCGACGCGGGCTACGTGGCGGTGCACCTGCCGCAGGTCGGGGGCGACGGCGCCCCCGGCCCCGAGATCCTGGAGCGACTGTTGGAGGGGCTGCGTGCGCGGTCAGGGTGAGCTGTACCCGCTGAAGATCCTCGTGGCCGGGGGCTTCGGCGTGGGCAAGACGACCTTCGTGCGGTCGCTGTCGGAGATCCCGCCGCTGCTCACCGAGCAGACGATGACCGCCGCGTCCGTCGGCGTCGACGACACCGTCGCCGTGCCGGACAAGACCACGACGACGGTCGCGATGGACTTCGGCCGGATCACGGTCGACGAGTCGCTGATCCTCTACCTGTTCGGCACGCCCGGGCAGTCCCGCTTCTGGTTCATGTGGGACGAGCTCGCGCGCGGCTCCGTCGGCGCCGTCGTGCTGGTGGACCTGCGCCGGGTCGACGAGTGCTTCCCGGCGATCGACTACTTCGAGGACCGGCGGATCCCGTACGTCATCGGGGTCAACCGGTTCCCGGGATCGGAGGAGCACTCCGAGGCCGACGTGCGCGACGCGCTGGCGCTCGCGCCGGAGACCCCGGTGATGTGGATGGACGCCCGCGAGGCCGACTCGAGTCTCCGGTCGCTCGTGGCGCTGGTCGAGCACGCGCTCGCGCGCACGGCCGTCGCGGGCTGACGCGCCAGGATCTCCGGCGCGGGTCCACGGCACGGACCTCGCTCCTCGGCGACAGGGCTCCCACCCGGAAGGGTGGGAGCCCGCCGTCGTTCTCGGGTCCGGTCGTCAGGAGCGGCGGGGGTCAGCGGGGCAGGGCGGAGGCGCGCCAGGCGCCGGGACCGACCTCGAGCGGCCGGCGCAGCCGGTCCGCGGGGTTCGACCACAGGTCGCGCGGCTTCGGCGGCGGCTCGTCGCCGTCGCTCGCCGCGGCCGCGAGCACCACCGTCAGCGCCGCCAACTCCTCGGGCGTCGGGTCACCCTTGATCACCCGGAAGAGCGCGCGGCGCTCCTCCGGCGACTTCTCCTCGACGTTCTCGCTCATCGCCGCGCCTCCCCACCTCGTGCGTGCCGGCGGTCGCCGGGGCGACGACCGGCACTCGCCGCACCGCCGGTCACAGCGGGATGTTGCCGTGCTTGCGGGCCGGGCCCTGCTCCCGCTTGGTCGCCAGCATCCGCAGCGAGCGGCCCACGTACCCGCGGGTGTGCGAGGGCGGGACCACCGCGTCGATGTACCCGCGGTCCGCGGCGATGTAGGGGTTGGCGAGGGTGTCCTCGTACTCCTGCTGCAGCTCGGCGCGCTTGGCGGCGAGCTCGTCGCCCTCCAGGCCCTTGAGCTCCTTGCGGTACAGGATGTTCACCGCGCCCGAGGCGCCGGTGACGGCGATCTGGGCGGTCGGCCAGGCGATGTTGACGTCGGCGCCGAGGTGCTTGGAGCCCATGACGTCGTACGCGCCGCCGTAGGCCTTGCGGACGATCACGGTGACCTTGGGGACGGTCGCCTCGGCGTAGGCGTAGATCAGCTTCGCGCCGCGGCGGATGATGCCGTTCCACTCCTGGTCGGTGCCCGGCAGGAAGCCCGGGACGTCGACGAAGGTGAGGATCGGGATGTTGAAGGCGTCGCAGGTCCGCACGAAGCGGGCGGCCTTCTCGGAGGCGTCGATGTCGAGGCAGCCGGCGAACTGGGTCGGCTGGTTGGCCACGATCCCGACCGAGCGGCCCTCGACGCGGGCGAAGCCGACCACGATGTTCGGCGCCCACAGCTCCTGGACCTCGAGGAACTCGCCCTCGTCGACGACCCTGTTGATGACCTCGCGGATGTCGTAGGGCGTGTTCGCCGAGTCCGGGACGATCGTGTCCAGCTCGCGGTCGGTGTCGGTGATGCCGTCCTCGATGGAGCCGGCGGTCGGCTCCGGCGCCGGGTAGAGCGGCGGCTCGGACAGGTTGTTCGACGGCAGGAAGCTCAGCAGCTCCTTGACGTAGTCGAGGGCGTCCTGCTCGTCGGAGCCGAGATAGTGCGCCACACCGGACTTGGAGTTGTGCGCCCGGCCGCCGCCGAGCTCCTCCATGTCGACGTCCTCGCCGGTGACGGTCTTGATGACGTCCGGGCCGGTGATGAACATGTGGCTGGTCTCGTCGACCATGACCGTGAAGTCGGTGAGCGCGGGGGAGTACACCGCGCCGCCCGCCGACGGACCCATGATCAGCGAGATCTGCGGGATGACGCCGGAGGCCTTCACGTTGCGCATGAAGATCTCGCCGTAGAGGCCGAGGGCGACCACGCCCTCCTGGATGCGCGCGCCACCGCCGTCGTTGATCCCGATCACCGGGCAGCCGATCTTGGCCGCGACGTCCATGACCTTGACGATCTTCTCGCCGTAGACCTCGCCCAGCGAGCCGCCGAAGACGGTGGCGTCCTGGGAGAACACGGCGACCGGGCGGCCGTCGATGGTGCCGGTGCCGGTGACGACGCCGTCGCCGAACGGCCGCTTCTCCTGCATCCCGAAGTTCGTGGAGCGGTGCCGGACCAGGGCGTCGAGCTCGACGAACGAGCCGGGGTCGAGCAGCTGGTCGATGCGCTCACGGGCGGTCTGCCGGCCCTTGGCGTGCTGGCGCTCCGCGGCCGCATCGGACGGCAGCGCCTCGGTGTACCGCTTGTACAGGTCGGCCAGCTTGCCGGCCGTCGTGTGCACGTCCGGCTCGACGTCCGGGGCGTTCGACGGGTCCCCCATCGGCTCCGATGCAGCGCTCATGGCTGCGGAGCCTAACCCGGCCGTTACGCGCCCGGGACGCCCGGCGGAGCGGTCTGCGTCACGTTCGCGCCGGTCATCGCGCTCGTCCTGCGACGAGCGGTCGCGTCGGCGGCGGCTCGCTCGGCGCGCGGCTCGGCGCACCGGACGCGCCTGGCGCACCGTCGGGCGCCTTCACCGGGCCTCGCGCCGGGGCGGGCCGGGCGGGCGGGGATAGGTTCCGGCCGTGAGCACCCCCGCGCCGCAGCCCTTCGACGAGCACGCGCTGCGCCACGCCCTGCTCGGCCCGGCGGGCCGCTGGACCCGGCTCGACGTCGTCGAGGAGACCGGGTCGACCAACGCCGACCTGACGGCCGAGGCCGTCGCCGGCGCGCCCGACGGCACCGTGCTGGTCACCGAGCACCAGACCAAGGGCCGCGGCCGGCTCGACCGCACCTGGGAGGCGCCCCGCGGCTCGGGGATCGCCGTGAGCGTGCTGTGGCGGCCCGAGGGCATCCCCGCCGAGCGACTGGGCTGGATCCCGATGCTCGGCGGCGTCGCGCTGCTCGACGCGGTGCGGACCGTCGCCCCCGGCGTGGCGGCCGGCCTCAAGTGGCCCAACGACCTGCTGCTCGGCCCCGACCGCCGCAAGGGGGCCGGGATCCTCGCCGAGATGACGCCGGTGTCCGGCGGCGGCCCCGGCGTCGTCCTCGGGATGGGGGTCAACGTCGACGCCCCGGCCGGGACCCTGCCCGAGACCGCCACCTCGCTGGCCGCCGAGGGCGCCTCCGTCGACCGCTCGGAACTGCTCGTCGCCCTGCTGCGCAACCTCGCCGAGCGCGAGTCGGCGTGGCGGGCCGCCGCCGGGGACGCCGACGAGTCCGGGCTGCGCGCCGACTACCGCGCCGGCTGCCTCTCGCTCGGCTCCGAGGTGCGGGTGGAGCTGCCCGGCGGCGCCGCCCTCGTCGGGATGGCCGAGGACGTCGACCCGCAGGGCCATCTGCTGGTCCTCGAACCGGACGGGCACCGCCGCGCGATCGCGGCCGGTGACATCGTGCACCTGCGGCCCGCGGACCGTCCCGACGCGTGATCCGCCGCCGGATACGGTGGGTGCGTGGCCTATCCGGACGAGCTGCTGGTCGAGGGCGAGCGGGTGGTGCTCCACACCCGGCCGCACTGGAAGATGCTGGTGCTCCCCGTGCTGGTCTTCCTCGTCGTGGTGGCGGCGGCGTCCTTCCTCGCGGCGCTGGTGGGCGCGCAGGGCTGGGCACCGGTCGCCCGGGTCGCGCTCGCGGTCGTGGCGCTGGTGCTCGTCGGACGGTTCACGGTGCTGCCGTTCGCGCGCTGGCGGACCACGCACTTCGTCGTGACCACGCGGCGGGTGCTGGTTCGGGAGGGGGTCCTGTCGCGCAGCGGGATGGACATCCCGATGTCGCGGATCAACACCGTGCAGTTCCGGCACACGGTCGCGGAGCGCATGCTGGGGTGCGGGACGCTCGTCATCGAGTCGGCCTCCGACGAGCCGCTGGAGTTCGAGGACGTCCCCGCCGTCGAGAAGGTCCATTCGCTGCTCTACCAGGAGGTCGCCGACGATGCCTGAGCCCCGTGCGCTCCCGATGACCGTCCCCACCGAGGGTCTGCCGGCCCACGTGACGATCTACGAGGTCGGCGCGCGGGACGGGCTGCAGAACGAGCAGCAGGCCGTGCCGGTCGAGGTGAAGGCCGAGTTCCTCACCCGGCTCGCCGACGCCGGGCTCACCACGCTCGAGGCGACCAGCTTCGTGCACCCGAAGTGGGTCCCGCAGCTGGCCGACGCCGCCGCGCTGCTCGAGCGGCTCGAGCGCCGCCCGGGCGTCGACTACCCCGTCCTGGTGCCCAACGACCGCGGCCTGGACCGCGCGATCGAGGCCGGCGTGGACCACGTCGCGGTGTTCGCCAGCGCCACGGAGACCTTCGCGGCGAAGAACCTCAACCGCACCCTCGACTCGCAGTTCGACATGTTCGAGCCCACCGTGAAGCGGGCCCTCGACCACGGGATGCGGGTGCGGGCCTACGTGTCGATGGCCTTCGGCGACCCGTGGGAGGGCGCGGTCGAGCCCGCGCAGGTCGCGGCCGTGGGGCGGCGGCTGGTGGAGATGGGGTGCTGGCAGCTGTCGCTGGGCGACACCATCGGCACCGGCACGCCCGGGCACGCCGAGGCCGTGATCGACGCGTGCGTGGCCGGGTCCGTGCCCGTCGACCGGATCGCCGTGCACTTCCACGACACCTACGGCCAGGCGCTGGCGAACACGCTCGCCGCCCTGCGCCGCGGCGTGACCACGGTGGACTCGTCGGCGGGCGGGCTCGGCGGCTGCCCGTACGCGAGGTCGGCCACCGGCAACCTCGCCACCGAGGACCTCGTCTGGATGCTCGACGGCCTGGGCATCGGGCACGGCGCCAACCTCGACGCCCTGGTCGAGACCAGCGTGTGGATGGCGGGGAAGCTCGGCCGCCCCTCGCCGTCGCGCGTGGTGAAGGCGCTGTCGGGCGCCTGAGCCCGAGGGGGTGGGGCGACCGCCGTTCGGGTGCAGCGGCGGCCGCCCGGGCAGCCCTGAGCGCACCCGATCGACGACCCGGGGACGGCCCACGCCGTGGAGGCGCGTCAGGGGCGCGGGTGCTCCCGGGAGCCGAACATGCCGGTGAAGCGGGCGCGGTAGACCACGTCGTCGCTGTCGGGGGCGCCCCGGCGCATCCAGGCCCGCAGCGTGACCAGGCCCATCCACGGCTTCGACGACGACCGCCGCGCCTCGAGGATCTCGAGCGAGGCGAACAGCTCGTCGCCCGCGAAGACCGGCGCCGGCCAGGCGATCTCGTCACCGCCGGGCGAGCCGAGCGCGGTGGAGCGCAGCAACAGCTCGTCGACGTAGAGCCGCATCCACAGCCCCGCGGTGAACCAGCCCGACGCGGCCAGGTCCCCGAAGATCGACTCCTTGCCCGCGGCCTCGTCGAGGTGGAAGGGCTGCGGGTCGAAGCGGCGGGCGAACTCGACCATCTCGTCGCGGTCCACGGTCACGGAACCGAAGTCGAGGACCCGGCCCGGTGTGAGGTCCTCGAACGCGATCTCGGGGGCATCCGGCATTCCCGCACGGTAACCCGCGCGGTCCCGGACCCCACCGTGGGTGACCTCACCCCGCGCCGAGGATCCGCACGGCGGCGTCGTGCAGCAGGCCGTTGGAGGCGATGCCGTTGCCGCCCGCGAAACCCGGCCGCCCGCCCAGGTCGGTGAGCCTGCCGCCCGCCTCCTCGAGGATCGGCTGCACCGCGGCGAGGTCCCAGGCGTTGGCCTCCGGCTCCACGGCCAGGTCGAGGACGCCCTCGGCGACCAGGCAGTGCTGCCAGAAGTCGCCGAAGGCCCGGGTCTCCCAGCAGGCGTCGGTGAGCCGGAGCCAGGCGTCGAGCAGGCCGTGTTCGCGGAAGGTGTTGAGGTCGGTCGTCGAGACGTAGCAGTCGCCCAGCTCGGCGACCCCCGTCACCGAGATCCGCCGCGCCTCCCCGCCCGGGCGGTCGGAGGTCCACGCGCCGTGCCCGGCGGCCCCCCACCAGCGCCGGCCCAGCGCGGGCGCGCTCACCACGCCGACCGTCGGCCGCCCGTGCTCGGTCAGGGCGATCAACGTGGCCCACACCGGCATCCCGCGGGAGAAGTTCTTGGTGCCGTCGATGGGGTCGAGCACCCAGCCGCGTCCGCTCGGCGGCAGCGCGTCGAGCGAGCCGCCGCGCTCCTCGCCGAGCACGGCGTCGTCCGGCCGCTGCCCGGTCAGTGCCGCGCGCAGGGCGTCCTCCGCGGCGGTGTCGGCGTCCGTCACCGGCGTGCGGTCCGGCTTGCGCGTGATCCGGAGGTCGGCGGCGCGGAAGCGCGGCAGGGTGATCGCGTCGGCGATGTCGGCGAGCTGGAGCGCGAGGGCGAGATCCGCCCGCGTGTCCGAATCGGTCCCGGTGGAGGTCACGGCCGGGGAGCATGCCACGCGTCCCGGGTACGGACGGGCCTAAGCTCAACGACGTGACCACCGTCCTGTTGGCGGAGGACGACGCCGCGATCGCGGAGCCGCTCTCCCGCGCCCTGCAGCGCGAGGGCTACGAGGTGGACGTCGCCGCCGACGGTGCCTCCGCGCTGGAGACCGTCCGGCAGGGACACGTCGACCTGCTGGTCCTCGACCTCGGCCTGCCCGGGATGGACGGGCTGGAGGTCTGTCGCCGGCTCCGCCCCGACTTCCCCGACCTCCCGGTGCTGATGCTCACCGCGCGCACGGACGAGGTCGACTTCGTCGTCGGCCTCGACGCCGGCGCGGACGACTACGTCGGCAAGCCCTTCCGCCTCGCCGAGCTGCTCGCCCGCGTCCGCGCGCTGCTGCGCCGGCTCACGCCGGAGACCGTCGAGGTCGGCGGCGTCCGGATGGAGCTGTCCGGCCGCCGGGTCCTGGTCGACGGCGAGGAGGTCGGCCTGGCGAACAAGGAGTTCGAGCTGCTGCGCGTGCTCCTGCTGCGGGCCGGGCAGGTCGTCACCCGCGAGGAGATCCTCCGCGAGGTGTGGAACGACCCCGACATGAAGACCTCGAAGACGCTGGACATGCACATGTCCTGGCTGCGGCGCAAGATCGGCGGGGAGCGGCGCATCGCGACGGTGCGCGGCGTCGGGTTCCGCTTCAACCACGGCTGAGCCCGCGTGCGCCGCCGGATCCTGGTCTCGACCCTGTTCGTCGTCGCGGTCACGGCGCTGGTCCTGGGCGGGCCGCTGGCCTTCACCACCTGGCGGCTGGTCGACGACTTCACCCGGGCCGAGCTGATCCAGCGGCTCGAGCAGATCGACGACCGGCTCGACGACAAGCCGCCCGGCGCCCCGATCGACTCGGCCGCGATCGCGCTCGCGGTCCCGTCCGGCGGCGAGCTCGTGGTCGACGTCCCGGGCACGCCGGTGCAGCGGGTGGGGGCCCTGGAGAGCCCCGACATCCTCTCCGAGTCGCTGCCCTTCGGGCAGGGCGGCACGATCACGCTCTCCGAGCCGATCTCGGTGATGCGCACCCAGCAGCTGCAGGTCACCGTGATCGTGATCCTGCTGGTGGTGCTGTCCGTGGGCACCGGTGCGGTGGTCGCCACGGTCACCGCCCGCCGGCTGGCCGGCCCCCTGCTCGACGTCGCCGACCGGGCCGCGCGGCTCGGCGCCGGCGACTTCCGGCGCGCCCCGCACCGGCACGGCATCCCCGAGCTCGACCGGGTGTCCGACGTGCTCGACACCTCCGCGGGCGCCCTCGCCGACCTGGTGCAGCGCGAGCGGGCGCTGGTCGGGGACGTCTCGCACCAGCTCCGCAGCCGCATCACCGCGCTCACCCTGCGGCTCGACGAGCTCTCCACCCACCCCGATCCCAGTGCGCGCCGGGAGGCCCTCGCCGCGCTGGAGCAGACCGAGAAGCTCTCCGAGGTGCTCGACGAACTGCTGGAGGCCGCCCGCGCCGCCCGCGCCGCCGGCGCCGAGCCGATGGACCTGCGCTCGGGCCTCACCGAGGTCGCCGACGAGTGGCGGCCCGCCCTGGAGGCCGCCGGACGCCGGCTCAAGCTGCGGGTGCCGGAGGGACTGCTGGCGCGGGTCACGCCCGCCCGCATCCGCGAGGCCGTGGGCGCGCTGGTGGACAACGCCCTGCGGCACGGGGGCGGGACGGTGACGATCTCCGCGCGGGAGGGCGCGAACGCGCTGGTCGTGGAGGTGAGCGACACCGGCTCCGGGATCCCCGAGGAGCTGGTGCCGCACGTGTTCGACCGGGGCGTGTCGGTGCAGTCGTCCACGGGGCTGGGGCTCGCGCTGGCCCGGGCGCTCGTGGAGGCCGACGGTGGGCGGTTGGAGCTCTCCCGGGCCCGCCCCCCGACCTTCACGATCTTCCTCCCCGCCGCCCGCGCCGACGACGTCGTCGGCCCGCCCCGCCGCGCCGGCAGCCCGCGGTAGAACCGGCCGCCAGCAGCGGTCGCGGTGGTGGGTTCGCCCGCTGACGGCTGCGGCACCCCCGCTCGGCCTTGCGCACCCGCCCGGCCTCGGCGCACCCGCCGGCCCTTGGTGCGCCCGCTGGGCCTCGGCGCGCCCGCCGGCCCTTGGTGCGCCCGCTGGGCCTCGGCGCGCCCGCTGGGCCTTGGTGCGCCCGCTGGGCCTGAGAGACCTGCTCTCGTCCTCGCGTGCTGACCCGACGGCACACTCGCCCGGCCGCCGCACACCTGTTCGGTAGGCGGCACACCGGCTCGGGTCGTCGCACATCCGCTCGGTGGCGCTCGCACACCCGAGGCGATCGCGGCACACCCGGTCGACGGGGTGTGTCGCGTCCCGGCGGATGTGCCGGCCCGGCGTGGAGCGGAGCCGGTGCCGAGTCGGCTCGCTGCTCCCCGGCCTCACGCGGTCGTCCTCGATCCGACCTGGACTCTCCTCGATCCGACCAGGACTCCCGCTCGCACACCCGCCGGGTCGAGATACACCCCGTCGACCGGTTGTGCCGCGAGACCGCAGGGTGTGCGGCTGGACACCACCGGCTGTGCCGGGAGTCGGCGGGTGTGCCGGGAGCCGCCGGGGTGTGCCGGGAGCCGCAGGGTGTGCCAGAGCCGCCGGGCTTGCCGGGAGCCCCCGGGAACCGCCGGGTGTGCCGGGAGCCGGCGGGTGTGCCGGTCTCGTCAGGTCGCACCTCGGCGTCCGTCACCGAATGCTCCACGAACGGTCATCTCGATCCGAGACTCCTGAACGCCCGCTCGGTTACCGTGCGGGCATGGCGGAGCGGATGGTCGAGGTGGGCGACGGGGTGCGGCTGCGGGTCACCGAGGAGGGTTCGGGCCGGCCGGTCATCCTGGCGCACGGCTTCCCGGAGCTGGCGTACTCCTGGCGGCACCAGATCCCCGCGCTCGCGGCGGAGGGCTATCGCGCGGTCGCGCCGGACCAGCGCGGCTACGGCGGCTCCTCGCGCCCGGAGCGCGTCGAGGACTACGACATCCACCACCTCACCGGCGATCTCGTCGCGCTGCTCGACGACCTCGGCGAGGAGCGCGCCGTGTTCGTCGGGCACGACTGGGGCGCGATGGTCGTGTGGAACCTGGCGCTGCTGCACCCGGAGCGGGTGGCGGGCGTGTGCGGGATGAGCGTGCCGTTCGTGCCGCGTGCGCAGCGGCCGCCGACGGAGATCTGGCGCGAGAAGCTGGCGGGGAAGTTCTTCTACATCCTGCACTTCCAGCAGCCCGGGGTCGCCGACGCCGAGATGGCGAAGGACCCGGCCCGCACGATGCGCGGAATGCTCAGCGGGCTGGTCGCCGGGGACGGGACGCGCCTGATCGGCCCGGACGACGGGCGTGGCATCGTCGAGCGCCTCCCGCAGCCGGAGTCCCTCCCCGGCTGGCTCACGCAGGAGGAGCTCGACCACTACGCCGCCGAGTTCGCCCGCACCGGCTTCACCGGCGGGATCAACTGGTACCGGAACTTCGACCGCAACTGGGAGCGCACGCCCGGGCTCGCGGGAGCGCACGTGACCGTGCCGAGCTTCTTCCTCGCCGGCGACGCCGACCCCGTCCTGCGGATGACGCCGCCGGACCGGCAGGCGGAGTACCTCGACGACCTGCGCGGGGAGGTGCTGGTCGAGGGCGCGGGGCACTGGGTGCAGCAGGAGCGCCCGACGGAGGTGAACACCGCGCTGCTGGGCTTCCTGCGCGGGATCGACTGGTAGCCGGGCTACTGCCCCAGCTCGTCGAGGTGCCGGGGGACGGTCACCTGGCGGCGCACGTTCTCGTCCGGGAACACGAACCGGCGGAAGGCCCACCAGCGGAAGGCCATCCCGACGAGCGTGCCGAGGATCTGCCCGCTCACGAAGTCCGCGATCTCCTGGGTGAGCAGGGACACCTCGGGCACCTGCAGGTGGAACAGGTAGCGCGAGGCCGCGAGCGGGGCGGAGTACATCGCCACGCCGAGCCCGCTGACGAGGAAGAACAGCAGCGCCTCGTGGTGGCGCTCACGCCCGCCGCGGGTGCGGAAGGACCACTCGCGGTTCATGACGTACGACACGATGGTGGCCACGAGCACCGCGACGATCTTGGCGGTGAGCGGCTTGGTGTCCAGCACGGTGGTCTTGAGGACCAGGAAGACCGCGGTGTCGATCACCCAGGTGGCCCCGCCGACGACCGCGAACTTGAGCAGTTCCCGGTGCCTGATGGCGATGCCGCGGTAGGGCTCGGGGATGCGCGCCAGCGTCGTCTCGACCAGGGACACTCGATCGATCGTGCCAGATCGTCGCAGCGCACCGGCGTCCGGCCCGGGTCCACCGCGTGTCGGTGGGTAGGCTTCTCCGACCGTGAGCACCTCTGCACCGCGCCGGGACTTCCCGGTCGTCGGGATGGTCGGCGGGGGCCAGCTGGCCCGGATGACGCACCAGGCCGCGATCGGGCTGGGTCAGTCGCTGCGGGTCCTGGCCGTCAAGCCGGACGAGCCCGCGCCACTGGTCGCGCCCGACGTCGTCCCGGGCGGGGCGGACGATCTCGCCGCGCTCGAGGCGCTCGCCGTCGGCTGCGACGCGGTGACCTTCGACCACGAGGGCGTGCCGCAGGAGCACCTGCGCGCGCTCGTCGCGAAGGGCGTGCCGGTGCGCCCGCACCCCGACGCCCTGCAGCACGCGCAGGACAAGCTCGTGATGCGCCGCCGGCTGTCGGCGATGGGGCTGCCGGTGCCGGCGTTCGCCGAGATCACCGCCCCCGAGCAGGTCGACGCGTTCGCCGCCGAGCACGGCTGGCCCGTCGTCCTCAAGGCCGCCCGCGGCGGCTACGACGGCCGCGGCGTCTGGTTCCTGCGCGCCGCCGACCCCGCTGAGGCGCGCTCCGCCGGGGCGCCGCACGGTGACCTGGTCCGCGAGCTGCTGGCCGCAGGCACCCCGCTGCTGGTCGAGGAGGCCGTGGCGATGCGCCGCGAGCTGGCCGCCCAGGTCGCCCGCTCGCCGTTCGGGCAGGCCGCGGCGTGGCCCGTCGTCGAGACGGTGCAGGAGGCCGGCCAGTGCGTGGAGGTCCTGGCCCCCGCGCCTGACCTGTCCGAGGAGCGCGCGCTGGAGGCCCAGTCGCTCGCCCTGCGGATCGCGCAGGAGCTCGACGTGACCGGGCTGCTCGCCGTCGAGCTGTTCGAGACCGACGCCGGGCTCGTGATCAACGAGCTGGCGATGCGTCCGCACAACTCGGGGCACTGGACGATCGAGGGCGCCCGGACCTCGCAGTTCGAGCAGCACCTGCGGGCCGTGCTCGACTACCCGCTGGGCACGACCACGATGACCGCGCCGGTCGTCGTCATGGCCAACGTGCTGGGCGCCGACGCGACGCCGGAGATGAGCGTCGACGAGCGCATCCACCACCTCTTCGCGCGGTTCCCGGACGTCAAGGTGCACCTCTACGGCAAGGGCGAGCGGCCGCTGCGCAAGGTCGGGCACGTGAACGTGCTCGGCACCGATCTCGCGGAGTGCCGGCGCAAGGCCGTGCTCGCGGCGCACTGGCTCTCCACCGCGCAGTGGGACGACGGGTGGTCGGTGCACGAGGGCGCGCCCGCCGGGGTCCCCACCGGAACGGGGGCGCGGCGGTGAGCGCCCGCGTCGGCGTGATCATGGGCAGCGACTCGGACTGGCCCGTGATGGAGGCGGCCGGGGTGGCGCTCGCCGAGTTCGGGGTGGAGTACGAGGTCGGCGTGTACTCCGCGCACCGCACGCCGCACCGGATGCTCGACTACGCCCGGGACGCGGCCGGCCGCGGCGTCCAGGTGATCGTCGCCGGGGCCGGCGGCGCCGCCCACCTGCCCGGCATGGTCGCCGCCGCGACCCCGCTGCCGGTGATCGGCGTGCCCGTGCCGCTGAAGGTGCTCGACGGGCTGGACTCGCTGCTGTCGATCGTGCAGATGCCGGCCGGGGTACCGGTCGCCACCGTCGCGGTGGGCAACGCCCGCAACGCCGGGCTGCTGGCCGTGCGGATCCTCGCCGCCGCGGACCCCGCGCTGCGCGAGCGGATGGAGCGCTTCCAGTCCGCGCTCGAGGAGATGGTGCTGGAGAAGGACGCGGCGCTGCGCGCGAAGGCCGCCGGCGCGGGCTCCTGATCATTCCCCGAATCACGTGGCGCGCGGCCGCCCCGCGGTCGTAGGGTGGCGGTACACGAGAAGGGAGGTGGTCCGACGTTGATTAGCGACAGGACTCGTGAGGTGGCTGTCCGCTAGGCACCATCAGGACGTCTTCCTGACGGCCAGTGGAAGCCGGTAGGTGCCGGCGAATCCCAGGCGGTCACCAGTGGTCCCCGGGCCCGAGCCCAGTCCAGCTCGGCATCGCGCTCCCCGTCGAAGACGAGGTGCGGCCCGGGGATCACCTATGTCCGGGCCCGTCCGGGCCCGCCGCGTCCTGCGGGCCGTGGGCGGCGGCGTCGGCGACCAGCTCGCGCAGCACCTCCCGGTCCACCTTCGCCAGCGAGGTGAAGCGCACGCAGGACTTCCCGGCGGACGCCCCGGGCAGCCGGTCCGCGTAGGTCTCGGCCAGGTACCGGCCGTCGATCGCGCAGAGGACGTACAGCGACAGGTACCGCTTCTGGGCGGCCAGCCCGATCAGCGCGGCCTCGCCCTCCCGCCCGATGGCGTAGCGGTACCGGAAGGGCCCGTAGCCCAGGATCCTGCGCTGCACCACGCGTTCCAGGCCGGGTGCGGCCTCGCGGATCAGGGCCTCGAGCGCCAGGACGTCCGAGCGGCGCCCTTCGTCGACGGCGTCGAGGTACTCCTCGGGGCTGAGCTCGCTCACCGGGTGATCGTGACGTACCGCCCGGGTCGCGGCCTCGGCCGTCGGGCGCAGGACCTGGTCGCTCAGCTGGTGCGGCGCTCCAGGGAGCGGGCCGCCCGCTCCAGCCGGCGGGCCACCTGCTCCAGGTCCGGGGCCTGCTCCAGCGGGAGCATGCCGGCGACCTTGCGGAAGTGCGCGCGGCAGGCCTCCGTGCCCCCGGCGGTGCCGCCGTCGACCAGCCAGCGGCGCAGGGCCTGGTTGTGCGCGGCGACGACCGCGGCCCCCGTGACCGCCGCCCGCAGGTCCCCGTCCTCGACGTCGGCGAGCCGGGCGGCGAGCTCCTTGGTGAACAGCCGCCGGTAGCGGTGCACCATCGCCGCCTCGCGGTCGCGCAGCGCGGGCACCTCGTGGACCAGTGCGAACCGCTTCCGCGCGGTCTCCGGGTCGGACAGGTAGAGGTCGAACACCGTCTCCCCGGCCCGCAGCACCACCGACAGCAGCGGCTCGGTGGGGTGGGCGGTGGCGAAGACCTCGGCGATCCGGGCGAGGCCCCGCTCGTGGTCGGGCGAGACCGCGTCCTCCTTGCCCTTGAAGTACCGGAAGAAGGTCCGGCGCCCGACGCCCGCGGCGGCCGCGATGTCGTCGACCGTCGTGTCGTCGTAGCCCCGCGCGGTGAACAGGTCCACCGCCGCCGTGACCAGGTCACGGCGTACCTCCGCGCGCCCTTCGGCCGAGCGGCCGCGGCGCGGAGTGACGCTGGACATGGCACGGAGGGTAGCAGGGGCGTTGTTTCGTGGCACGGAGTGCCGTTAGGCTGGGCGCACCCGGACACACCGACGTGGGAGAAGAGATGTTGAACGCCGACTTCGACGCCTACCGGCTGAGCGAGGAGCACGAGGCCCTCCGCGACGCCGTGCGTGCGCTCGCCGAGAAGGAGATCGCGCCGCACGCCGCGGAGGTGGACGAGCAGGCGCGCTTCCCCCACGAGGCCCGCGACGCGCTGGTCAAGGCCGGTTTCCAGGCCGTGCACATCCCCGAGGAGTACGGCGGGCAGGGCGCGGACGAGCTGGCCTCCTGCATCGTCATCGAGGAGGTCGCGCGGGTCTGCGCGTCGTCGTCGCTCATCCCGGCCGTCAACGGCCTGGGCTCGGTCCCGATCCTGCTGTCCGCGTCGGAGGACCTGAAGAAGCAGGTCCTGCCGTCGATCGCGAGCGGCGAGGCGATGATCAGCTACGCGCTCTCGGAGCGCGAGGCCGGCTCCGACGCGGCGTCGATGAGGACCCGCGCCCGCCGGGACGGCGACGACTGGGTGCTCAACGGCACCAAGTGCTGGATCACCAACGCCGGCGAGTCGACCTGGTACACGGTCATGGCCGTGACCGACCCGGAGAAGAAGGCCAACGGCATCTCGGCGTTCGTGGTGCACAAGGACGACCCGGGCTTCGAGGTCGGGCCCAAGGAGCGCAAGCTCGGCATCGCCGGCTCGCCGACCCGCGAGATCTACTTCACCGACTGCCGCATCCCGGGCGACCGGATCATCGGCGCCGAGGGGAGCGGCTTCAAGACCGCCCTCGCCACGCTGGACCACACCCGCCCGACGATCGGCGCGCAGGCCGTCGGCATCGCGCAGGGCGCGCTCGACCAGGCGATCGCCTACGTCAAGGAGCGCAAGCAGTTCGGGAAGGCCATCGCGGACTTCCAGGGCATCCAGTTCATGCTCGCGGACATGGCGATGAAGGTGGAGGCCGCGCGCCAGCTCGTCTACGTCGCGACCTCGCGTGCCGAGCGCGGCGAGAAGAACCTCGGCTTCATCTCCTCCGCCGCGAAGTGCCTTGCCAGCGACACGGCGATGCAGGTGACCACGGACGCGGTGCAGCTGTTCGGCGGCTACGGCTTCACCAAGGACTTCCCCGTGGAGCGCATGATGCGCGACGCCAAGATCACGCAGATCTACGAGGGCACCAACCAGGTGCAGCGCATGGTGATGGCGCGCTCCCTGCTCCGCTGACCAGTCGCACCATGGAACCATGATGCGCGGAATCGGCGTTCGTGAGCGCATCATGGTTCCATAACGCGCGCATTCCTGGCTTCTGAACGCGTTATGGTTCCATAGCGCGCGGATTCCTGGCTTGTGAACGCATCATGGTTCCATGCCGCGCATTCCCGGCTTCGGAACGCGTTATGGTTCCATCACGCAAGGGATCACAGTTCCATCACGCACGGGATCACAGGATGAAGCGGAAGAGCGGGGAGTCGGGCGGGATCCGCTCGATCCGCGGCGGCGCGGCCTCCATGCGGGCGAGCAGCGGTTCGAGGTCGGCCGGGTCGCCCAGCTCGATCCCGACGAGTGCGGGGCCGGTCTCCCGGTTGCTGCGCTTGACGTACTCGAAGAGCGTGATGTCGTCGTCCGGCCCGAGGACGTCGTCGAGGAAGCGGCGCAGCGCGCCCGGCTCCTGCGGGAACTCCACCAGGAAGTAGTGCTTGCGGCCCTCCCACACCAGGGCGCGCTCGACGATGTCGGCGTAGCGGCTGACGTCGTTGTTGCCGCCGGAGAGCAGGCACACCGTCGTCGAGCCGTGCGGGATGTCCAGCTGCCCGAGCGCGGCCGGCGCGAGCGCGCCCGCGGGCTCGGCGATGATCCCGTCGGACTGGTAGAGCGCGAGCATCTCGACGCAGATCCGGCCCTCGTCGACGGCGTCGACGGCGATCGACGCGTCCCGCACGATCGGGTAGGTGGTGTCGCCGACCCGGCGCACGGCGGCGCCGTCGACGAACGGCTCGACCGCGGCGAGGGTCGTCGGCTCGCCCTTGGCCAGGGCCGCTGCCATGCTCGCCGCCCCGGCCGGCTCGACCCCGATCACCCGCACGTCGGGGTGCCGTTCGCGCAGGTAGACGAGGGTGCCGGCGAGCAGCCCGCCGCCGCCGACGGGCACGATGATCTGGTCCGGCGGGTCGGCCAGCTGGGCGAGCACCTCGCGGGCGACGGTGCCCTGCCCGGCGACCGTGCGCGGGTCGTCGAAGGCCGGGACGAGGGTGGCGCCGGTCTGCGCGGCGTCGGCGGCGGCCGCCGCGGCCGCGTCGTCGTAGGTGTTGCCGACGACCACGACCTCCACGACCTTCCCGCCCAGCCGCGCGACCCGGTCCCGCTTCTGCCGCGGCGTGGTGCGGGGCAGGTAGACCCGGGCCGTGACGTGCAGCCGCGCGCACGCGAACGCGACGCCCTGGGCGTGGTTGCCGGCGCTCGCGCACACCACCCCGCGCTCGCGCTCCTCCGGCGACAGCTGGGCGATGAGGTTGTAGGCGCCGCGGATCTTGTACGAGCGGACCGGCTGCAGGTCCTCGCGCTTGAGCCACACCTCACCGCCGACGGCGTCGGACAGCCGCGCCGAGAGCTGCAGCGGGCTCGGCCCGATCACCGCGCGCAGCCGCCCCGCCGCGGCGTCGACGTCGGAGGCGGTCACGCTCTGGGCGGGGGCGCTCGTCATCACCCCACCGTAGCCAGCCCACCTGCGACGCTCGCCCCGAGCCTGCCCTCGGGGGAGGGGCTCAGGCGCGCGCCAGCCCGTCCAGGATCTCCGCGGCGCGGGTCCACAGCAGCGAGCCGCCCTCGTCGGGGCACCGGTGCAGCCGCGCCCCCGGGAAGCGGGTGGCGAGGGTGCGGCCGTGGTCCGGGGAGTGGACGGGCTCGCGTCGAGCTCGCCGTACCAGAGGTCGACGGGTACGCGGACCTGTCGGGCGTGGTCGGCCAGGGCCCCAGGGCGAGGACGAGGTCACGCGCGTAGCCGGCCGGTCCCTGGGCGAAGCCCTCGGCGAGCGCGGTGCGGTACGCGGAGGCGAAGGCGGGCTCGGTGTAGACGGCGATGTCGACCGGCGCGCTGTGCGTGACGGTGAGGTCCCACAGCAGCTCGGGCCCCGCCCAGCCCGCGGCGGCGTTCTCGAAGCCGGCCGGGTCGGCCGCGACCCGGTCGACCATCTCCCGCACCTCCGGCGGCACCCTCTCGCGCAGCGCGCGCAGGTCGTCCTGCCCGGACACGAGAGCGACGGCCCGGCCGAGGCCCGCCCCGGCGAGGGCGAAGACCGCGCCCTGGGAGAACCCGTCCCTCTCGTGCCACGGCCGGCTCAGAGGCGGGTGGTGCACTTCTCGGTCTCGTACCTGCGCTCCAGCCGGCTCGCGTCGGCGTGGGCGACCTGGACGAGGGAGGCGCCGGCGGCGAGGACGGCGAGCAGGCCGTCGACCAGGTCCTCGCGCGAGGACCAGTCCCGGGTGGACAGCACCCGGGACGATGCCGAGAACCCCAGGTCGGCGGCGCGCGCGGCCGCGCGGGCGGCCACGTCCGCAGCGGGCGTGCCGTCGAGGGCCGGAGCGTCGGCGGGCACCGGCTCCCACGGCACGAACTCGTCGCCGTGCAGCCGCACCTCGGTCGCGAAGTCGACCACCCCGGCGGGCAGGCCCTCGATCCCGCGGCCGAAGGCGTCGAGCGACAGGGCGACCACCCCGCCCGCCGGCTCGGCGGCCAGCGCGAGGTCGAGCCGCCCGGCGTCGCACAGCACGAGGTCCGCCTCGGCCGGCTCGCCGACCACCTCGGCCCCGCACGACCACGCCGCGAGCAGCACCGACGCCGTCTGCCAGTGCGCCGGCAACAGCACCGCGACCCTTCCGCCCGGCTCGACGTCGCACTCGTCGCGCAGCAGGTTGGCGGCCTTGGCCACCCAGTTCGCCGTGGTGACCGCGGAGAGCTCGATCCGCCCGCCGGTGGCGTCGTCGTAGAAGGTGATCAGCGGCCGGGCCGGGGCGGCGGCGAGCACCGGGTCGAGCAGGGTGGCGGTCAGCGACACGGACGTCCTTCGGGTGCGCGGTCGAGCGGGCGGACGGTCAGGGGCGGGCGATCAGTCGATGCACGGTACGCCGCCGGCGTTGACCTCGGTCGGCGGTGCGGGGGCGGAGGTCGAGGCGCCGCCGGCCGTGCTCGGGGCGGCCGCCGCGGAGGAGCCCGCGAAGTCGGTCCCGAGCAGCACCTGGACGTGCCCGGACGCCACGCCGTCGGCCTGCTCGACGCCGATCCCGCCGAGCTGCGCGGCCACGGCCCGGGCGGCCTCGTCGCCGTCGGACTGCGCGTAGCGGACGACCGAGGTCGAGCGGCTCGCCGAGTTCTCCACCGCGCCGCGCTGGTAGCCGGCCCCGCCGAGGCGTTCGGCGACCTGCGCCGCCAGCCCGGTGCCGCCCGAGCCGTTGCCGACGTCGACGGTGACGGTCGCGGGGTTCACGGTCGGCGTGCCCGCCTCCGGGGTCGGCTCGGCCTGCTCGGCCTCCTCCTTCGGCGCGATCCGCTGCTCGACGAACTGGTGGACCAGAGCGGGATCGACCAGCACGACGTCGCCGCGCTCGTTGTTCGCGCCGCCCTGCGTCGGGATCGTGAGGAAGTCGATGGTGCCGGCCGCGATGTCCGAGGCCTGCCGGGCGAAGCCCAGCAGGTCCCACCCCGAGTCGATGACCAGCGACTTCTCGGCGACGTCCACCAGCGCCGAGAGCGTGCCGGGGTTCGTCAGCGTGCCGCTGGAGAGGATCTTGTCGGCGACCGCGGCGAGGAACACCTGCTGCCGGCGGATGCGGGAGAGATCGCCCTCGGGCAGGCCGTGCCGCTGGCGGACGAAGGCCAGCGCGTCCGCCCCGGAGATCGTCTGCGGGCCGCCGGCGAAGCGGGCTCCGGAGAACTCGTCGCTCACCGGGGCGTTGAGGCAGACGTCGACGCCGCCGATGGCCTGGGTCAGGTTGTAGAAGCCGAGCAGGTTGATCTCGGCGTAGTGGTCGATCGTCAGGCCGGTGAGGTCCTGGACCGTCTCGATCAGCGCGGTGCGCCCCGTCGCCGACGACTGCTGGTCGGCGTCGCGCTGCGACACGCCGGACCTCACCAGCTCCTCCGCCTTGAGCGCCTTGGTGGCCGGGTAGGCGGCGTTGATCTTGTCCTTGCGGTAGCCGGGGATGTCGACGTAGCTGTCGCGCGGGATGGAGAAGGCCGTCGCGCTGCCGCCGTCCGCGGGGAGGTGCAGCACGATGATCGTGTCCGAGTTGAGGACACCGAACTCGGCGCCGCTGCGCAGGGTGCGCAGGACGTCGTCGGGCAGCGGGTTGCCCTGCGCGTCCGTGCGGCTGTCCACGCCGACGAGCAGGATGTTCTGCCCGCCGCCGGAGGAACTGCCGGTGATGACGTTCGTGGTGGTCAGCCCCGCGGTGAGGTCGCGGTAGAGGCCCCACACGGTGCCGGTGACCGCCACGACCAGCGCGGACAGGACGCAGAGCGTGATCCGGGCGCGGCGGACGAGGCGGCCCGGGGGCCGGGAGGGCGGCGGCGCGACCGGGCGGACCCGGGCCGGCGGGGGCGTGCGGGTCGGCGGCCGGGTGCGCGCGGCGCCGCGGGA
>NZ_JBHSQK010000057.1:0-30403 GCF_042658055.1 Pseudonocardia lutea | reverse complement strand
CTCCCTCGTGCGCTCTTCCGGTTCCGGGCCGACACACCCGTCTCGACCTACTCGGACACCCGGACCATCGGCCGCCACCCGCCTCGCCTTTCACCCACATCCAGGCATTCAGCTGCACACCCGGTCGACCGCCGTGCGACGCCTCGTCGGGCGCGGGAGGAGCCGGGACAGCGACGGCCCTCCCGGCGCACTCCCCCGTACGCTCTTCTGGTGCGCGGGCTGACACAGCCGTCCCGACCCACCCAGACATTCGGGAACCGGCCACACACCCACTTCGGCGCCGTCGCACATCCGGGGGCTCAGCCACACACCCGGTCGACGGCCTGCGCGACACCTCGCAGGGTGTGAGAGGGGCAGGGGCAGCGACGTTCTCCCGGTGCACTCTCCCCCGTGCACCGTTTCGGTGGTGCCCGACCTGGCCGCGACGCTCCGACACGGCCCGCACACCCGACGAGGCGCGATACACCCGGTCGACGGGATGTGCCGCGCTCGTCCGGGGTGTGAGGAGCCTCCACGANTGTGAGGAGCCTCCACGACGGGTGTGCCGCACTCGAGCGGGCGTGCCGCACTCGAGCGGGCGTGCCGCACTCGAGCGGGCGTGCGGCGCCCCGAGCGGGTGTGCCGCACTCGAGCGGGCGTGCCGCACTCGAGCGGGCGTGCGGCGTCCGAGCGGGTGTGCGGCGCCCGAGCGAGTGTGCGGCGCCCGAGCGGGTGCGCCGCACACGAACAAAGGTGTCGCGCCCGAACGGGGGTGGGAGTGCACCCGAGCGGACCGCCCGAGCACGCTCCGCGCCGCAGTACGGATCCACAACGCCGCCGGAACCCGGCCCCGAGCGCAGTATGGATCCACATGCGGCCGGCAACCGGTCCTGAACGCGTCATGGATCCATGACGCGCCCCGACGCGCTGCTCGACCCTCCTGCGGCAGCTCAGTCGCCGCGGGTGTCGCGGCGCAGCGGGTGCTCCGGCGGGATCTCGATGATGCCGATCCGGACGCCGTCCGGATCGGTCACCCACATCTCGTCGAGCCCCCAGGGCTCGCGGCGCGGCTCGCGGACGATCGTCGCGCCCCGGTCGGCCAGCTCCTTGTGCGCGGCCGCGATGTCGCGGACCTGCATCCACAGGGCGACGCCGGCGCGTTCGGCGGGCTCCCCCGCCCGCCCCGACACCTCGAGGAAGCCGCCGCCGAGGAAGAACACGGTGCCGCCCGGGAACTCCCGGTAGACGGCCAGGCCGAGCACGTCCCGGTAGAAGGCGGTGGTCACGTCCGGGTCGGACGGGCGCAGCAGCACCCGCCCGGCGAGGATCTCCATCCCGCCGAGCCTACCCAGCGGAGGGCCGCTCCACCCGTGCCGCGGGCAGGCCGTCGGGCCCCGCGGGCGCGTCCGGGTCGATTCGCAGCGCGGTCATGATGCGCGCGAGGCCGAGGTAATGCGCCGCGGTGAGCGCGATCTCCACAATTTCCCGTTCCGAGTACGCTGCCGCGAGCGCCGCGTAGTTCTCGTCCGACACCTCGCCGTCGCGCACGAGTGCCGCGGTGAATTCCAGCGCCGCGCGGGTACCAGGGTCGAAGGTCCCTATTTCGCCCCGGTCGAGGGCCTCGATCTGCTCGGCGGTGCCGCCGGCGGCGAGTGCGATCGGCACGTGCTGCTCCCACTCGTAGCGGGCCGCGAGCCGTCCGACCTGGAGGATCACCAGTTCGCGCAGGAGCGGGTCGATCGCGAGGTCCGAGAGGATCGCACCACCGAACTTCAGCCACGGCCGGAAGGCCGTCTCGGCGTGCGCCATCATGCGGAAGACGTGCAGCGGAGGCATCTTCCCGAGCGTCGAGGCGACGGCGGGCGGGGCGGACTCGGGGGTCAGGTAGGTGACACGGGCCATGCCCGTGGACCCTAGATCGGATCGGCACCCGGTGCCACAACCACCTCGTCCGAGCCCACCGAGGGTCGTCCACAGCAGACGGTGACACGTCTGCGATCTGCGCCTATCCGCACCCGCCCCGCCGAACCCACTGGTAAAACCCTTGAGTAGAACTCGTGGGTAACATTTCGTCGGATACCCGAACATGTCGACGGCGAATGGGTGAAGAGCCAGGTCACGTTCCGATCTACCGCCAATTCCCGCTACGGTTCCCTCACCGCCGAAGCGAAACCTCCGGGTCCGTCGCGCCGCCGACTGCCGCGCCGCCCTGCGTTTCCCTCTCGTTCGGCCTACGTTTCGACCAGCGTCTGCCGCCTGGAGGCATCCGTATGAAGCCGTTCGTGGTCAACCGCCACGGCCGTCTCGTGTTCCCCGCGAACTTTTCGCCGGATCTCGATTTCTCGGTGCTCGACACGCTCGAGGGCGCCGCCGCCGTGATCGGTCGTGACTTCGAGTCCAAGGCCCCCACCGGGACCGAGATCGCCGAGCGCGTGGCCCGCGGCGCCTACAGCCGCCGTTTCGACCTGCTTCGCGACCTCGGCCAGAACCTGTTCTGGGTCAACCGGTGGGCGCTGACCATGTACGAGAAGCGCCCGACGCGCTGGCGCGACCTGCCCCGCACCCGGGACGACGTGTTCCTGCCCGTCGTCACGCCGTGGGTCGACGGCGAGCGCAAGGCCGCCGCCGTCGCCGAGGCCTGGCGCGCGCTGCCCGAGGGCCGGTACCCGGAGGTCGAGGAGCGCCTGTTCGGCCTGCTGTACGACGTGTACGGCAACCGCAAGCACCACGGCACGGACCTCGAGGCCGTCAAGCCCACCGTCGCGGAGTTCCTCGAGCAGCCCGGCGCCCTGACCTTCGTCCTGCCCGACCTCGAGCCGGACTACCCGACCTTCTCCGCGGCCGAGATCCTCGACGCCCACGAGGAGGCCCCCGAGCTGGAGGCCCTCTCCCGCTGGGCGATGGTGCTGCACAACCAGTACCCGTGGACCCGCTCGCGGACCCAGCTGCGCGAGGCGTCGGCGATCGGCGACGACGAGGTCGTCATCGCGTTCCACCCGCGCACCCGGGAGGTGGCGGCGTTCCTGGACCGGGTCCGCAACGGAGCGCCCGTCCGGACCCGCCCCTCCCGGCCCGCCGCCACGCCGGTCGCGCCGGCGTCGCCGCTGCCGCCGGTGAAGGTCCCGGAGACCTTCGCCGTGGCCCCGAAGCTGGAGGCGCTGGCCGTCGTGCGCGGCGAGCACGTCTGCGAGAACGCGGACGTCGTGCGCAACTCCAGCTTCTCCTGGTCCCCGATGAGCGCCGCGGAGATCACCGCGAAGACCGGGATCGAGCGGCGCCGCTACTCCGAGCACGACATCGGCGACCTCGCCCTCGCCGCGGCGGACGCCGCGCTCGCCCACTCCGGCCGTGCGCCGGAGGAGATCGGCGCGGTGCTCGTGGCGACCTGCACCAGCGACCGGCTCATCCCGTCGCTGGCCACCTGGCTCTCCGGCGAGCTCGGCCTCCTGCAGACCCACTGCTCGGCGGACATCGTGGCGGCCTGTGCCGGGCTGCCCTACGGGCTCGCCGAGGCGGTGCGCCAGCTGCAGGAGGTCGGGCGACCGGTGCTGCTGGTCTGTGTCGAGAAGTTCAGCGACAAGATCGGCGGGGTCCGGACCTCGCGGATGATCTTCGGGGACGGTGCGGCCGCCCTCGTCGTCGCCCCGGCGGCGGAGGGGTCCGCCGGGGACGTCGAGGTCCTGCAGACCTACGCGAGCGGCCCGGCCTCCCAGGTCAACTCGATCATCTGGCCGAACCCGGAGTTCGACAACGACATCACGGTCTACGGCCCGGAGGTGAAGGCGCTCGTCGCCCGCTACCTCGAGCAGATGATCGGCGAGCTCGACGCGCTGCCGGGGCCGCAGGGCGGCAAGCTGCTCGACGCGATCGAGCTGATCGTGCCGCACCAGGCGAACCGCACGATGATCGTGCAGCTCGCCGAGAAGGCGGGGCTGAGCGCGGACCAGCTGTACTTCGACATCGGCGACATGGGCAACGTCTCCGCCGCGTCCATCCCGATCGCCCTGTTCGACGCGGTGCGGGACGGCGTCGTCACCCGGCCGACCCGCGTCTTCGCGCCCGGCTTCGGGGCCGGCGCCGTCGGGGGCTACGCCGTGCTCACGGTCGACCCGGCGATCATGGCGCCGGAGGTCGTCCTGCCCCCCGCGGTGCAGGACCGTTCGACAACGGCGTTACCGCGGAACCCGGTCGCCGCAACCTCCGTCGAGGATGTCCACGTGGCGTTCGGGGCGTAGCAGGATGGCCCTCGTGAGCAGCTTCTCCCGGATCGCGATCGTCAACCGTGGTGAGCCCGCAATGCGGCTCATCCACGCCGTGCGCGAGTGGAACGCAGCGGGTGGATCCCCGCTGCGCACCATCGCGCTGCACACCGCCGTGGACCGCCGCGCCATGTTCGTGCGCGAGGCCGACGAGGCCGTGCTCATCGGCCCGGACGACCCCGACCACCTCGGCCCGTCGCCCTACCTCGACCACGCGGAGCTCGAGCGCGCGCTGAAGGTCGCCCGCGCCGACGCCGTCTGGCCGGGCTGGGGCTTCGTGTCGGAGAAGGCGGAGTTCGCCGAGCTGTGCCGGGACCTCGGCATCACCTTCATCGGCCCGTCGCCGGAGGTCATGCGCGACCTCGGGGACAAGATCGCCGCCAAGCGGCTCGCCGAGCGCGTCGGCGTGCCCCTGGCCGCGTGGTCCGGCGGGCCGGTGGCCGACCTCGCCGAGGCCCGCGAGAAGGCCGAGACCATCGGCTACCCGCTGATGGTCAAGGCCACGGCGGGCGGCGGCGGGCGCGGCATCCGCTACGTCGCGACGCCGGCGGACCTGGCCGAGGCCTTCGAGCGCGCGGCGTCCGAGGCCGGCAAGACCGCCGGCGACGCCACGGTGTTCCTCGAGCGCGCCGTCCGCGGCGGGCGGCACGTCGAGGTGCAGGTCGTCGCCGACGCCAGCGGTGACGTCTGGACCCTCGGCGTCCGGGACTGCTCGGTGCAGCGCCGCAACCAGAAGGTCATCGAGGAGTCCGCCTCCACCGCGCTCGACGCCGAGCAGGAGGAGCTGCTGCGCACCTCGGCGGCCGAGCTCGCCCGCGCCGCCGGCTACGTCAACGCCGGCACCGTGGAGTTCCTCTACGAGCCCAAGGAGCGGCTGCTGTCGTTTCTCGAGGTCAACACACGGCTGCAGGTGGAGCACCCGGTCACCGAGGCGTGCACCGGCGTGGACATCGTCAAGCTGCAGCTGCACGTGGCCGGCGGCGGCAAGCTCGCCGACCTTGCGGCGAAGCCGCCTCACGGCGGGGCCCCGGAGCCCCCGCGCGGCGCCGGGTGGGCGATCGAGGCCCGCCTGACCGCGGAGGACCCCGAGCGCGGCTTCGCGCCCGCGCCGGGCCTGATCGAGCACCTCGCGCTGCCCGCCGGGCCGGGGATCCGGGTGGACACCGGCGTCGCGACCGGCGACGTCATCCCGCCGCAGTTCGACTCGATGATCGCCAAGATCATCGCCTGGGGCCGGGACCGCGACGAGGCCCGCGCCCGGCTGGTGCGGGCGCTGCGCCAGACCGCGGCGGTGATCGACGGCGGCACCACCAACAAGGCCTTCCTGATCGACCTGCTCCAGCGGCCCGAGCTCGTCGGCGGCGAGACCGACACCACCTGGCTCGACGGGCTCATGGCGCAGGGCTACACCCCGCCGCGCCGGCTCGACGTCGCGCTGCTGGCCACCGCCGTCGAGGCGCACGACGGCCATGTCGCCCGCCAGCAGGAGCGGCTGTTCACCGCCGCCGAGCGCGGCCGTCCCGAGGTCGGGGCCGAGACCTGGCACCAGACGGACGTGCGCGCGGCCGGCGAGTCCTACCGGCTGCGGGTCGCCCGCACCCGGGCCAACCGGTACCGGGTGGTGCTCGAGGTGCCCGGCGGCGCCCCGCAGGCCGTGGACGTCGACGTCGAGCGGTCCGGCCGCTTCGAGCGCCGGCTCACCGTCGGCGACACCACGTACTCGGTGCTCTCGGCGCCGCAGGACACGGACTACCTCGTCGAGGTCGACGGCGCGGTGCACCGGATCTCCGGCGGCGAGGCCGGCATGGTCCGCGCGCCCGCGCCCGCCATGGTCGTCGCCGTCCCGGTGACCGCCGGGCAGGAGGTCGCCGAGGGCGACGTCGTCGCGATCGTCGAGTCGATGAAGCTGGAGACCGCGCTGCGCGCCCCGTTCGCGGGCACTGTGGCCGAGGTGCTGGTGCCGTCGAACACGCAGGTCGAGGGCGGTACGAAGCTCGTCCGGCTGGAGCCCGCGGCCGACGCCGAGGGCCCGGCCGCGGGCGGGGACCGCGCCGACTTCTCGGCGCTGCTCGGCACCGGCGCGGACACCGACCCCGCGGCCGCCGCCGCCGACGTCCTCACCGCGCTGCGCTGGCAGGTGCTCGGCTACGACGTCGACGAGCGGGAGTCCCGCCCGCTGCTGGCCCGGCTCGACGCCGCCCGGGCCGCGCTGCCCGGCGACGACCCGGCCGTGCTCGCCGGCGAGAAGGCGGTGCTGCGGATCTTCACCGACCTGTCGGCGCTCTCGCGCAACCGCCGCGAGTCCGACGGCGAGGGCCCCGAGGGCAACGGCAACGGCGAGTCGGGCCGCAACCCGCAGGAGTACCTGCACGCCTACCTGCGCTCCCGGGACGCGGAGGCCGAGCAGCTGCCGGAGTCCTTCCGGGCCAAGCTGCGCCGCGCGCTCGCGCACTACGGCGTGGAGCTCGACGGCGACCCGCAGCTCGAGCCGGCCCTCTACTGGATGTTCCTGGCGCACCGCCGCGCCACGGCGCACGAGCCGGTGATCCTCGATCTGCTGCAGTGGCGGCTGGCGCACCCGGAGTCGCTGACCGGGCTGCCGGCCGCGAGCCGCGAGGAGTACCTGCGCACGCTCGACGACCTGGTGCTGGCCACCCAGCTGCGCCACCCCGCCGTCGGCGACCTGGCCCGCCAGGTCCGCTACCACTCCTTCGACGCGCCGGCGGTCGCCGCCGAGCGCGAGCGGGTGCAGCACGAGGTCCGCGAGCAGCTCGACCACCTGGCCGAGCACCCGGACACCCCGGACCGCGCGGAGCGGATCGAGGCGCTGGTGGCCTCGTCCGAGCCGATCCTCGGGGTGTTCGGCGCGCGGCACAACGCGGCCCTGCTCGAGGTGATGACCCGGCGCTACTACCGGATCCGGCCGCTGCAGGACCTGCGGCTCACCGAGAGCGTCGGGCTGCCGGTGCTCACCGCGTCGTACACGCACCGCGGCAACGACCGCACGGTCCTCGCCACGGTGATCGACAACAACGACCCGCGGCGCGCGCTGGCCGCGGCGAACCAGATGCGGCGGCTGGTCGAGGAGCTCCCGGAGGGCCGCACGGCCCTGGTCGACCTGTACGTCACCTCGACCCACGCCGACGACCGGGGCGACCCGGACGCGCGGGCCGACCGGGTCCGCGCCGCAATCGGCGCCGTGGCGCCCGGCCGGGTCGCCCGCGTCGCGGTGGCGGTGCGCCCGAACCCGTCGGCGTCGCCCGACGTGCTCGCCGACCCCGGCCCGGTCTGGTTCACCTTCCGCCCGGAGGCCGACGGCACGCTCGTGGAGGATCGCACGCTGCGCGGCCTGCACCCGCTCGTCGCCGAGCGGCTGGGGCTGTGGCGGCTGGGCAACTTCGACCTGCGCCGGCTGCCCGCCGAGCCGGACGTGCACCTGTTCCACGCCACGGGCAAGAACGTGCGCGAGGACCAGCGCCTGCTGGCCCTGTCGGACGTCCGGCGGCTCACCGTGCTGCGCGACGACGCGGGGGTCATCCGGTCCCTGCCGGAGCTCGAGCGGGCGATCGACGCCTGCCTGGACAGCCTGCGCAGTGCCCGGAGCCGGGACCCGAAGCTGGCCAAGCTGAGCTGGAACCGGATCCTGCTGTACGTCTGGCCGGTCGTCGACGTCCCGTTCGAGGAGCTCGACGTCGTGGTCCGGCGGCTCGCCGCCCGCACCGGGGCGCTGGGCCTGGAGCAGGTGCTGGTGCAGTTCCGGGCCGGCCGCCCGGGTGAGGCAGGGTCGACCGAGGGGGGCCCGCACGAGTACCTGCTGCGGCTGTCCCGGCCGCCGGGCGCGGGGCTGACCGTGCGGCTCGACGAGCCGCCGACGGGCCTGATGCGCGAGCTCGACGCCTACGCCCAGAACGTCATCAAGGCGCAGCGGCGCGGCGCGGTCTACCCGTACGAGATCATCCCGATGCTCACCGGGCCCGAGGGCAGGTTCGTCGAGTACGACCTGGTGGAGGGCTCCGGGGTCGACCCGGTCGCCGAGCCGGTCGAGCGCGAGCCCGGCCGCAACACCGCCAACATCGTGCTCGGCACGGTCACCGCGCCCACCGCGAAGCAGCCCGAGGGCATGACGCGGGTGGTCCTGCTCGGCGACCCGACGCGGGGGCTGGGCGCGCTGGCCGAGCCCGAGTGCGCGCGGGTGTGCGCGGCGATCCGGCTCGCCCGCGAGCTGGACGTGCCGGTCGAGTGGTTCGCGGTGTCCTCCGGCGCCAAGATCGCCATGGACTCCGGCACGGAGAACATGGACTGGATCTCCCGCGCGCTGCGGGCGATCATCGAGTTCACCCAGGCGGGCGGCGAGGTCAACGTCGTCGTCACGGGGATCAACGTCGGCGCCCAGCCCTACTGGAACGCCGAGGCCACGATGCTGCTGCACACCAAGGGCATCCTGGTCATGACGCCGGACAGCGCGATGGTGCTGACCGGCAAGCAGAGCCTGGACTACTCCGGCGGGGTCTCGGCCGAGGACAACTTCGGCATCGGCGGCTACGACCGGATCATGGGCCCGAACGGGCAGGCGCAGTACTGGGCGCCCGACCTCGCCGGGGCCGTGGACGTCCTGTTCCGGCACTACGAGCACACCTACCGGGTGCCCGGCGAGCGGTTCCCGCGGCCGGCGCCGACCACCGACCCGGTGCAGCGCGACGTCACCACCGCGCCGCACGAGGGCGGGGAGTTCACCACCCTCGGCGAGATCTTCTCGCCCGAGACCAACCCGGGACGCAAGAAGCCCTTCGACATCCGCTCCGTGATGCGCGGCGTGGCCGACCTCGACCACGCCCCGCTCGAGCGGTGGGCCGACATGCACGACGCGGACTCCGTCGTCGTGTTCGACGCCCACCTGGGCGGGCAGCCCGTGTCCCTGCTCGGCATCGAGTCGAAGCCGATCCCGCGGCGCGGCGTGCTGCCCGTCGACGGGCCCGAGCAGTTCACCGCGGGCACGCTGTTCCCGCGCTCGTCGAAGAAGACGGCGCGGGCGATCAACGCGGCGAGCGGCAACCGGCCGCTCGTGGTGCTGGCGAACCTCTCCGGGTTCGACGGCTCGCCCGAGTCGCTGCGGGAGCTGCAGCTCGAGTACGGCGCCGAGATCGGCCGGGCCATCGTCAACTTCGACGGCCCGATCGTGTTCTGCGTGGTCTCCCGCTACCACGGCGGGGCGTTCGTGGTCTTCTCCGCGACGCTCAACGACAAGATGGAGGTCGCGGCCGTCGAGGGCTCGTACGCCTCCGTCCTGGGCGGCGCGCCGGCCGCCGCCGTGGTGTTCGCCGGCGAGGTCCGCAGGCGGACCAACGCCGACGAGCGGGTCACCGCCCTCGAGGCGCGTATCGCCGCCGCCGTCGAGGCCGGGTCCGACGCGGAGGCCTCCCGGCTGCGCACCGAGCTGGCGGCGGTCCGGGCCGCCGTCCGCTCGGAGAAGCTCGGCGCCGTCGCCGAGGAGTTCGACAGCACCCACTCCATCCAGCGGGCCCAGCGCGTCGGGTCCGTCCACCACATCGTCGATCCGCACCAGCTCCGGCCGTACCTCGTCGACGCCGTCCGCCGGGGCATCGCACGCACCCTCGAGGAACTGGAGACCTGATCATGACCTCCGCCGCCCCCGCTCCGCTCGCGACCGACACCCACCCCGAGCCCCGCGTCGCCCTCGTCACCGGTGGCGCACGCGGGATCGGGGCGGCCATCACCACGACCCTGGCCCGCTCCGGGGTGCACGTGGCCGCCGGCTACAGCTCCAACTCGAAGGCCGCCAACGACCTCGCCGACAAGCTCCGCGCCGAGGGCTGCTCGGTCTCGGTGCACCAGGGCAACGTCGGCGTCCCGGAGGACTGCCAGCGGTACGCCGACGAGGTGCTCGAGGCCTACGGGAAGATCGACTACCTGGTCAACAACGCGGGGATCACCGTCGACAAGACGGTGCGGAGGATGACCGTCGAGGACTGGCACGCGGTGCTCCGGATCAACCTCTCCGGCGCCTTCTACATGACCAAGGCCGTGCTGGACCACATGTCCGGCAACGGCTTCGGCCGGATCGTCAACATCAGCTCGGTGATCGGCGAGTCCGGCGCGGTGGGCCAGGCGAACTACGCGGCGTCGAAGTCCGGCCTGTTCGGGTTCAGCAAGAGCCTCGCGCAGGAGGTGGCGCGCAAGGGGATCACGGTCAACTGCGTGGCCCCGGGCTACATCGAGACCGAGATGGTCGCCGCGGTCCCGGAGCAGGTCCTGGAGAAGCTGCTGGCGAACGTCCCGGTCGGGCGGCTGGGGCAGGCGCACGAGATCGCCCGCGCCGTCCAGTTCCTCCTCGACGACGACGCCGGCTACATCACCGGCAGCGTCCTCGCGGTCAACGGCGGCCTGGACATGTGACCCCGTGGTGGCGAGGAACGCTCCCGCAGCGCTCGCCACTCACGACCCCCGTTCGGCGAACGGCACTCCCGCTCACACCTGGTGAGCGAGGGTGCCGTTCGCTCATGTGCGGCGGCAGAGGTTCTTCGCGGCGAGGACGCGTTCGACCGCGCGGTCGTTGTCCGCGGCGGTGATCTTGCCGGAGTCGAGTGCCTGCTGGAGGGCGTCCAGGATCGGGGCGACCGGCTCGACGTTCGACGACAGCGCCACGTCCGCGCCGGCCTGCAGCGCCGCGAGGCTCGCCTGCGGCAGCGTGAACCGGTTGCTGATGGCCTTCATGGCGCCGAGGTCGTCCGTCATGACCATGCCGTCGAACCCGTACTCGTCGCGCAGCAGCCGGTAGGTCGCCGGGGTGAGCGACGAGGGCAGGTCGCCGGTCAGGCCCGGGACGTCCAGGTGCCCGACCATCACACCGACACGATCGTGGTCGAGCCGGGACAGCAGGTCGGTGTAGGGCCCGAGGTCGGCCTGCCGCAGCCGGTCGAGCGGCGGCACGGAGACGCGGCCCTGGTGGGAGTCGCCGCTGGAGTGCCCGTGCCCGGGGAAGTGCTTGAGCACTCCGTAGATCCCGGCCTGCCGCAGTCCCTCCTCGAAGGCGCCCGCGTAGCGGGTGACCACCGCGGGGTCGTTCGAGAAGGAGCGGTCGCCGATCACGGAGCTCGCCGGCTGGTTGCTCACGTCGACGTCCGGTGCGAGATCCCAGGTGACGCCGCGGGCCGCGAGCTGCCGGCCGCGCTCCTCGGCCAGGGCGCGCACCTGCTCCGGCGTCTTCCTCGCCATCGCACGGGCGCTGGGCAGCTCGCCGTCGAGGTCGTCGATCCGCTGGACCCTGCCGCCCTCGTCGTCGACGGCCACGGCGACGGGCAGGTTCCCGGCCTGCTGCACCGCGTCGAGCGCCTTGTTCTGCAGGAGGGCGGTCGCGTTGCCGCCGAGGAAGATGCCGCCGACGTGCGAGTCCCGGACGATGCGCGCGGCACCGGCCGGGTCGGCGGCGTCGACGCCCACCATCAGCCGCTGCGCGAGCCGCTCGCGTGGGGTGAGCGCACCGACCATGGACACGCAGGTGGGACGCGGGTCCGCCGGGACCTGCTCGGCCGTGGGTTGCGGGGCCGGTGCGGCCTGCTGCTGCGGGGCCTGCTGGGGGGTCTGCTCGCTGCGGGCGGACAGTGCGACGTCCGGCGCCGCCCCGGTGATCACCGCGACCCCCGCGAGCAGTGCTCCCACGACCAGCCCGGCGCTGAGGACCGAGACCGCACGCCGGCGCCGACGCGGTGGGCGCGGCGTCGGCGGGCGTTCCGGCGCCAGGTCTCCGGGAGGGAAGCTCTCGATCCGCATCGCGTCCCAGTGTCCCCGCCGACCCCGACCGCCCCGCACACCCCCGCCCGCGCGTCGGGATGTGCGGGACGAGGGAGCACCGGCGGGAGCGGCCGCGCGCGTCAACGCAGCGGCGGGACCTGCTCCCCCACCGGCGGCGGCTCCGGCGGGGTGCCGTCGCCGAACGGCCGCCCGCCCAGCTCCTCCCGGTGGTGCGGGGTGAGCCAGCCGGACGGATCGGGACCGACGGGCACGATGCCCGTCGGGTTGATCTCCTTGTGCACGCCGTAGTAGTGCTGCTTGATCTGCGTGAAGTCGATCGTGTCGCCGAAGCCCGGGGTCTGGAACAGGTCGCGCGCGTAGGCCCACAGCACCGGCATCTCGGTGAGCTTGCTCCGGTTGCACTTGAAGTGGCCGTGGTAGGCGGCGTCGAACCGGACGAGCGTGACCCACAGCCGGACGTCCACCTCGGTGATCGTGTCGCCGACGAGGTAGCGCTGGTCCGCGAGCCGGTCGGAGAGCTCGTCGAGCCGGTCGAACAGCGCCGTGTACGCCCGCTCGTAGGCGTGCTGCCCCTTGGCGAACCCGCACTTGTACACGCCGTTGTTCACGTCGTGGAAGATCTGCTCGGAGAGCTCGGAGATCTCGTCGCGGTACTTCTCCGGGAACAGGTCCGGGGCGCCGGGGCGGTGGTAGGCCGACCACTGGGTGGCGAAGTCGAACTCGAGCGCCTTGTAGTCGTTGGTCACGACCTTGCCGCTGGCGATCTCGACCACGGCCGGCACCGTGACGCCCTTGTCGTAGCCCGGGACCGCCTTCTCGTAGGCCTCGCGCAGGTACTCGATCCCGAGCACCGGGTCCTTGTCCTCGGGGTCGAGGTGGAAACGCCAGCTCCGGTCGTCGTGCAGCGGGCCGGCGATGCCCAGCGAGATCACCGGCTCCAGGCCGTGCAGCCGCCGCGAGATGATCGCGCGGTTCGCCCACGGGCACGCGCGCGCCCCGACCAGGCGGTAGCGGTCCGGCTCGACCGGCCACGGCGAGGACCCGTCCGAGGTGATCCGCTCCTGCACGCCGAGGGGCTCGCGCTCGAACTCGTCCGTGCTCGACTGGGCGGCGCCTGCGATGTCGGCCATACCTGGAATCTAGGTCCTCCCGGCCCGTCCCGCCGTGTGGTCGAATCCGACCATGGTCACCGCGACGGAGCTGTCGGATCTCGTACGCCCGGGCATGCGGGTGGCCCTTGGTGACGGGTGCGGGACACCGGTCTCCCTGCACGGCCCGCTGAGCCGGGCGGCCGAGGGCAAGGCGGTCCGGCTCGTGCTCGGCTGGATGCCCGGCCTCGCGCCCGACCTGGATCCCACCGCGTTCGCCGACGTCCGGGTGCTGATGGGCGGGCCGGGGGTGCGGGGCATGGTGGAGGCCGGGCAGGCCCACGTCGTGCCCTGCCGGCTGTCCGCCGTCCCGGCCCTGGTGGCCGGCGCGCTGAAGCCCGACCTGCTCGTCGCGACGCTGGTCCGCGGCCCGGACGGGCTGCACCTCGGCGCCGAGGCCTCCTACCTGCGCGGGATCGTCGACGCCGGGGTGCCGGTCGCCGCCGTCGTCTCGACGGCCGCCCCGCTCGCCGAGGCCGGCCCGCCGATCCCGGCGGAGCAGGTCACCGTCCTGGGGGAGACGGACGCACCGCCGATCGAGATCCCCGACGCCACGCCCACCCCGGCCGACGAGATCGTGGCGCGGCACGTCGCGGGGCTCGTCCCGGAGGGCGCCCGGGTGCAGGTCGGGCCCGGCCGGCTCGCGCAGGCGATGGTCGGGGCCCTCGAGGTGCCGGTACGGATCGACTCGGGGCTGCTGCCCGACCCGGTCGTCGACCTCGAGGCGAAGGGCCTGCTGCTCGACGAGCCGGTCGCCGCCTACCTGTGCGGGACGCGCCGGCTCTACGAGTGGGCGGACGGGCGGCGGATCCTGCACCCCGTCGAGGTCACCCACGACATCGGGCGGCTGTCCGCGGCGGGTGCACCGCCCCTGATCGGGCTCAACGCCGCCCTGGAGATCGACCTCGACGGCCAGGTCAACGTCGAGGGCGTCGGCCGGGCGAGCGCCGGCATGATCGGCGGGCATCCCGACTTCTGCGCCGCGGGCGTCCGTGGCCCCGGACTGTCCGTGATCGCGATGCCGTCGACGGTCAAGGACCGCCCGACGCTCGTCGAGCGGCTCTCCCGTCCGGTCACCACCGCGTCGCACGACGTCGAGGTGGTCGTGACCGACCGGGGTGTCGCCGACCTGCGCGGGCTGGACCGGGCGGAACGCCGGGCGGCCCTGCTCGACCTGTGGGGCGGGCAGGTGCGCGCCGCTTCATGATCGCCGATCCTGGACGGAGAAGGTCGGAATCCGACCCTCCCCGTCCACGACCGGTGATCACGTGCTCGAGCGGCGGCGCGGTGTGGCAGGTCTCGGCCGACGCGGGCCGCGGTGCGTCGCACGGACCGGCCGACGACGGGTGATCGTCGGTCGTGGGCGGGAAGGGTCGGAAATCGACCGCCCCGCGCCACGACGGGTGATCGTGTTGCTCGGCGGTCCGGCCCGCGGGCCCGCCTACGGCGCATGATCGTCAGTTGTGGACGGGAAGGGTCGGAAATCGACCGTCCCGCGCCACGACGGGTGATCATGCTGCTCGGCGCTGCGTCTCGCGGACCGTCTCCGACGCATGAGCATCGAGACCGGCCCGCGACGGTCGGAGAACGACCTCCGAGCCCGGACTCGGCGATCATGGGCCTTCAGCCGTCACGGAGACGCGTTACGGCGCAGCCCCCCGAGAGGAAGCGGCGGTGAGCTCCCAGAGCTGCTCGACGCTGACCGGGACGGCGAAGAGGTGATCGCCGGACCTCCGACGACACATGATCGTCGGTCGTGGACCGGAAGGGCCGGAATTCGACCGTCGCGGTCCAGGACGGACGATCATGCTGCTCGACGGAGTGCGGCGCGTATCCGCGCGACGACGTCGTCGGGCCGGTCGTGGACGTCGTGCCAGGTCGGGCGCAGCACCGTCCAGCCCGCGGCGACCAGCGCGTTCTGCTTGTCCCGGTCGTTCTGGAAGCGCACGGCGTCGACGTGCCACGCCCAACCGTCGAACTCGACGGCGAGCCGTTCGGCAGGGAAGGCCAGGTCGATCGTCCACGGCCCGAACGGCAGCGCGCGGACCCAGCCGTCGATCCCGGCTCGTCCCAGCAGCGCGAACAGGGCACGCTCACCTCCCGAGTCGGCACGGTCGGCGGCGGCGGTCACCAGCGTCCGCATCCGCGCGGACCCCGTGCACCCGAGCGCCCGGTGATAGGCGGAGATCAGCTCCGAGAAGGTGACGTGGCGCTGCAGAGCGCGGTCGAGCAGCTCCGAGCCGCCCACGGGAAGCGCGGCCGCGACCTCGAGGGCGGTGAGCGCAGGCGCGGTGACCCGGACACCACGCACGGAGCGGACGTCGGGCGGGGCGAGCGCGCGGCGGCGCACCACGATCGCCTCCGGCGGGCGGGGATGCCTCGCCGGCCGGACGGTGACCTGCACGCGCGGCGGGCAGCGCTCCGTCATGCGAAGCCACCAGGCCGCGGCCTCGCCGGAGACGGCGGCATCCTGCCCGGCCCAGATCGAGGCGATCCGGACCCTCGCCGCGTCGCACCGCGGATGTCCCGCGACGAGGAAGACGCGCGGTGCCACCCGCTCCCACGTGCCGGAGGCCACGCGACGGCGCACCGCCGGCGCGGACAACCCCAGCTCGACGGCTTGGTGCAGGCCGATCACGCCGTTCTGGCGCTGGAGCAGGCGGTGCAGGCGGTCGTCCATGGCTGCGTAGCCTCGCCGACCCCTGCGCTGAACGCGGCCGTTCGACGGTTTCGTTCACCCTTGTGAACCGACCTTGATCATCTGTCGTGGACGCAGAAGGTCGATTTTCGACCGCTTCCGGTCACGATTACTGATCTTGGACCGGGGGCAGGCTGTGATGATCACTTGCGTGCCGGCCGAACCGGCTCCCGGGCGAGGCCCGCACCTGGCCGAACCGGCTCCCGGGCGGGCTCCGCAACCGGCCGAACTGGCTCCGCGGGCGGCTCCGCAACCGGCCGAACCGGCTCCGCGGGCGAGCTCCACAACTGGCCGGACCGGCCCCCGGCAAGCCCCGGCCCGCCACCCGGCCGTCAGGAGGTACTTCCGGAGCCATGATCACCCGTCCTGGACGCGGGCGGTCGAAATCCGACCGTCGCGCTCCAAGATCAGTGATCACCGCGAGGGCAGCGCCGACCACAGAGCGAGCGCGAGGACAGCCCGCGACCCGTCCTCATCCGCCGCAGACGGACGAGGACGATCTCCGTGATCACTCGCCGTGAACGGACGAGGCCGATCTCCGTGATCACTCGCCATGAATGGACGAGGCCGATTTCCCATGATCACTCGCCATGGACGGACGAGACGATCTCCGTGATCACTCGCCGTGAACGGACGGGACCGATCCCCGCGATCATCCGCCTCCCATACCGGAGGAGGTCGATCTGCCTCCGACCTCACGGCGGAGGACAGCCCTGTGCGCAGCGCGACCGTCACCCCCTCCGACGGGCCCTCGTGACCCGGGAGCTGACGTGATCACCCGTCGTGGACGGAGGAAGCCGGTTTCCGACCGTCCCTGTCCAGGATCAGTGATCATCGGCCCGGTCTCGCACCGTGTCACCCGTCCCGGACCCCGCAGGTCGGCCGCCCGTCGGTCAGGGCGCGAGGAAGTCGCGCAGGGCCGAGAGCGTGGCGGGGAGGTTCTCCTCCACCAGGAAGTGCCCCGCGTCGGGGATCGGCCGTCCGGTGACCAGGGCGGGATCGGCGGCGAGGCGGCGCCAGACCTCGACCGGGGGCTCGGGGTTGCGGCCGACCACGCCCTTCTCGCCCCAGAGCACCAGCGTCGGCGCCCCGAGCAGCCCGCCCTCGGCGTCGTGCTCCAGGTCGATCGTGGCGCCGGCCCGGTAGTCCTCGAGCATCGCGTGCCGCGCCCCGGGATCGGCGAAGGCCTTCTCGTAGGCGGCGAGGGACTCGGCGTCGTGCGCCGCGAGCCCGCTCCCCCAGCTGCCGAGCAGCCGGTGCAGGTAGTAGATCGGGTCGCCGGCGATCAGCCGCTCGGGCAGGTCGGCAGGCTGGGTGAAGAAGAACCAGTGGTAGTAGGCCTGGGCGAGCGCGCGGTCGACGTGCCCGTAGACGTACGCGGTGGGCAGGATGTCCAGCAGCGCCAGCTTCTCCACCCGGTCGGGGTGGTCGAGGGCGAGCCGGTGGGTCACCCGGGCGCCCCGGTCGTGCCCGACGACGGCGAACCGCTCGAACCCCAGCTCCGCCATCACCCCGGCCTGGTCGGCCGCCATCGCGCGGAACGAGTAGCCGTAGTGGTCCTCACCGGCGGGTGGTCGGTCGGAGTCCCCGTAGCCGCGCAGGTCGGTCGCCACCACCGTGTGCCGCGCCGCGAGCTCGCGCATCACCGGCCGCCACATCACGTGGTTCTGCGGGAAGCCGTGGAGCAGGAGCACCGGCGGGCCCTCGCCGCCGCGCGTCCCGTGGATCCCGACCCCCTCGACCGTGACGTCGAACGACGTGAACCCCGTCATGTCCGCCATGGTCCGGACGGTAGCCGGGCTCCGCGGTCGCGGCAGCCGGTTCGGACTCCTCGGACCCGCTCCGGAACACCCACGCCTTCAGCACCGCGAACCGCACCAGCCCGCCGAGCACGCTGGCGAGGGTGACCGCGGCCGTCTCCTCCAGCGGCGTCGCACCGGGGACGATCTCGTGCAGCACGAGCAGTACCGCCGTGCTGTAGAACGCGTAGAAGGCGACGGTCCCGGCGTCCTGGACGTAGACGCGCCACCGGTGGGCGGCCGCGCCCTGGAAGGTGAAGCGCCGGTTGACCTCCGTGCTCACCGCGGTGCTCAGCAGCAGGGCGACGAGGTTGGCCGGCACGGCGTCGAGGACCAGCCGGGTCAGCAGGTAGAGCCCGGCGTTGACCGCGGTACCCAGCCCGCCGACCACGCTGTACCGGATCAGCTGCGAGAGCAGGGGGAACCGCGCGCGGAAGGCCACGACCCGACGCCCGGTACCGCGCCCGAGCGCGCCGACCGGCCGGGACAGCGCGGCGCGGACGAGCTCCGCGAGGTCGTGCGCCGGGTGCGCCCGCCCGACCGCCCTGCTCGCCGTCACCCGTCCACCTCTTCCGCCCGATCCCGTGACCGGTACCTTTGTCGCATCCCCGTCTGGGTCTACGCCCTCTCCCAGCTGTGCAAACGCTGTGAGGGACGATCTTTCATCCCATCGGGGCGGATCCGTGACGAGGCCGTGATCTCCGGTACCCGTCACCGGTCCGAGGTAGGCGCGTTGACCGTGTGAGGTCGATCGCCACCCGTCCGGGTGGCCGACCGAGCACCGACAGGGGGGGTGGCCGGACATGCGTCGGACGGCACTGGCACTCGCGGTCGTCGCACTCGTCGTGACGGGTGGCGTCGCCGCCGCCACGGCGGCCTCCGCCGCCCCGACGAGCGACCCGGCGATCGCGCACGGCTACTACCTGGCGCAGAACGGCACCACGCCGGACGGGGCATGGTCGCCCCAGTCGGACACGCTCGTCGACCCGCAGGTCGGGCGCTGCTACGACCTGACGTCGCTGGCCACCGGACCGGGGGCGGACTGGACCGAGTCGGTCAACCGCACCGACAAGGTGGCCCTGCTGTCCATGAGGACCTGCGCGGAGCAGGAGGCGGCCGCGGCGAACGCGAGCGGCGAGGCCGCAGCGGCCGCACATCAGGCGGCGCGCTGGACCTCCCCCGACTCGGTCTCGGCGGGCTCCGGCGAGTACACGTTCCGCTCGGTGAGCTTCGCGAACGTCCCCTAGGAGCGGGCGTCAGACCTGCAGGAAGACGGTCTCCCGCTCGCCCTGCAGGTGGATGTCGAAGCGGTACTCCGCCTCGCCCACCTTCTCGGCGACGAGGGTGGCCCGCCGCTCGGCCGGCACGGCGGCGAGGAGCGGGTCGCGGTCGTTCCCGGGCTGGTCGGCGAAGTAGATCCGGGTGACGACGCGGTCGAGCAGGCCGCGCGCGAACACCGAGACGTCGAGGTGCGGGGCCTCCTCGGCGTCGCCGTCCAGGGCCGGCAGGGCGCCCGGCAGCACGGTCCGGATGCTCCACCGGCCCGTCTCGTCCGTGCAGCTGCGCCCGAACCCGAGGAAGCCCGGCACCGACGGCTCGACGGCGCCGCGCGGGTCGTCCGGGTGGGCGAAGCGGCCGTCGGGGTCGGCCTGCCAGGTCTCGATCAGCCCGTCCGTCACCGGGATCCCGGCGCCGTCGTAGAGGATCCCGGAGATCACGATCTCGCCCGGGGTTCCGGGCGGGACGACGTCGGCGCCCTTCGGCCAGTCCAGCCCGAGCCGCAGGTAGGGCCCGACGGTCTGGGACGGCGTCAGCGGCAGCTGCTCACTCATGGGGCTCCTCGAACGGGGTCTGCTCGCGGCCGCGCAGGACGATGTCCCAGCGGTAGGACAGCGCCCACTCGGGCTGGGTGGTGTCCATGTCGAAGGTGGAGACCATCCGCCCGCGGGCGCCCTCGGGCGCGGAGTTGAAGATCGGGTCGAACGGGAACAGCGGGTCGTCCGGGAAGTACATCTGCGTGACGAGCCGCTGGGTGAACGCCCGCCCGAACAGCGAGAAGTGGATGTGGGCCGGCCGCCACGCGTTGTGGTGGTTGCCCCACGGGTAGGCACCGGGCTTGATCGTGGTGAACGAGTACTCGCCCAGCGAGTTCGTGACCACGCGGCCGCCGCCGGAGAAGTTCGGGTCGAGCGGGGCGGGCCAGTTGTCGCGTGCGTGCGCGTAGCGGCCGGCGGCGTTGGCCTGCCAGACCTCGACGAGCGTGTCCGGGACCGGGCGGCCGTCGGAGTCGAGCACCCGGCCGGACACGGTGATCCGCTGGCCGAGGGGCTCGCCCTCGTGCTGGCGGGTCAGGTCGTGGTCGTTCGGCCCGATCTCGCCGAGCAGCAGCGGACCGGTCACCTCGGTCAGCCGCTGCGGCACCAGGATCGGTCGCTGCGTCGGCGCCCGCAGCCCGGTGCTCTTGTAGCCGGCGAAGTCGAGCGGGGGGTGGGTGTCCCTCGGCTGCTGGTAGGGCCGGGGATGGGCCAGGGTCATCGACCGCTCCTCTCCGAGCGTCTCGCTCGCCGCAGTGCTTCTCGGCGCGTCGGACAGCACTGTGCGGCACCGGGCGGCCACCGCTCGACCCCCCTTCCGTTGTGCGGAAGAATGCCGGGTCGTGGCGGGCAGGTCGACGGTGACGGCGCGGGTCCTCGACGTCCTCGGCGCCTTCTCCGCGGCCACCCCCGAGCTCTCCCTCACCGAGATCAGCCGGCGCACAGGGCTCCCCCTCACCACGACCCACCGGCTCGTCGGCGAGCTCGCCGCCTGGGGTGCGCTCGAGCGCGGCGAGGGCGGGCTGTACCGGGTGGGCCTGCGGCTCTGGGAGGTGGGCGCGCTCGCGCCGCGCGGGCTCGGGCTGCGCGAGCGGGCGATGCCCTACCTCGAGGACCTGCACGAGGTCACCCGGGAGAACGTCCAGCTCGCCGTGCTCGACGGCGCCGAGGTGGTCTACGTCGAACGGCTGGCGGCCCGGGACGCGGTCAGCATCCGGTCCCGCGCCGGGTCCCGGCTGCCGGCGACGGCGACGGGCGTCGGCCTGGCGCTGCTCGCGCACGCCGACCCCGAGCACGTCGAGAAGGTGCTGGCCGCACCGTTCCGGCGCTTCACGGAGAAGACGCTCACCGACCCCGACCGGGTGCGGCACCTGCTCGGCGAGGTCCGGCGGACCGGCGTCGCGATCAGCGAGCAGCAGATCGAGATGGTGTCGCAGTCGGTCGGGGCGCCGATCCGCGCCGGTCAGGGCCGCGTCGTCGCGGCGCTGTCCATCGTGGTGCCGGTCGAGGCGAACCCGCACGCCTACGTCCCGGCGGTCCTCGCCGCCGCGCGCGGGATCTCGCGCGCCCTCGGCGCCTCCGCCGTGGCGCGGTCGGACTGAGCGAGCGACGCTCTCGTTCAGTGGCTGCCCGAACGCGCCGCTCCGGGGGCGACGGCATCGCCGGGACGCGGCCCGGGACACGAGCGGCGCTCCCGGCCGGCAGGTGTGCGCGAACGCGCCGCTCGCCCACCGAGGGGTTGTGGCGTGATGGTGGAGGCGCAACGATCACGCGATGGACGTCGTGGAGTACCGGCCGACGCGCGAGCAGTACGTCTGGACCTTCGGCGGGGTGGCGCCGTCGCACCGGATCACGCCCGGCACCCTGCTGCGGCTCTGGACCGAGGACGCCTTCTCCGGGCGGCTGACCTCCACGAGCGACCGCCCCAGCGCCGTGCTGAACATGGCCGAGGTGAACCCGCAGACCGGCCCCTTCCACGTCGAGGGCGCCGAGCCGGGCGACACCCTGGCCCTGCACTTCGTCGACATGACGCCGGCGCGGGACTGGGGCGCCTCGACCACCATCCCCTTCTTCGGCGCGCTCTCCACCACGGACCGCACCGCGCTGCTGCACGACCCGCTGCCCGAGCGGACCTGGATCTACGAGCTCGACCGGGCCCGGGGCGTCGTCCGGTTCGCGGCGCAGAGCGTGGACCTGCAGCTCGAGCTGCCGTGCAACCCGATGCTGGGCACGGTCGGGGTCGCCCCGGCGGGCCGCGAGGTGCGCTCGAGCCTGGTGCCGGACCTGTTCGGCGGCAACATGGACACCCCCGAGATGAAGCCGGGCGTGACCTGCTACCTGGGCGTCAACGTCGAGGGCGCGCTGTTCTCGGTCGGCGACGGACACTACCGCCAGGGCGAGGGCGAGAGCTGCGGCACCGCCGTCGAGGGCGCCATGGACGTCACGCTGCTCGTCGAGCTGATCAAGGGCACGCCCACGGTCTGGCCGCGGATCGAGTCGGACACGCACTACGCCGTCGTCGGCTCGGCCCGCCCGCTCGAGGACGCCTGGCGGGCCAGCCAGATCGGCATGATCGCCTGGCTCGGCGAGCTGTACGGGCTGGACCGGCTCGACGCCTACCAGCTGCTCACGCAGATCTCCGAGTCGCCGCTCGCCAACGTGGTCGACACGAACTACAGCGCGGTCACCAAGATCGCGAAGGACCTGTTGCCCGCCGGGTCCGCGTACGGGGGCATGCACGCCCACCTGCGCGACACGGCCCGCACGATCTAGGGGAGGGACGCGTGGACCTGCAGCTCACCGGCCGGAAGGCGCTGGTCACGGGCGGCACGAAGGGGATCGGCGGCGCCGTCGTCGACCTGCTGGTCGAGGAGGGCGCCACGGTCGCCTTCTGTGCGCGCAACGCCGAGGAGGTCAAGGCCAAGGCCGAGGCCACCGGCGCGTCGGGCCGGGCCCTCGACGTCGCCGACGCCGGGGCGCTGGCCGCCTGGGTGCGCGACGAGGGCGAGGCCGGCGGCATCGACATCGTGATCGCCAACGTCAGCGCCCTGGCGATCGGGCCGGGCGAGGAGAACTGGAGGAACTCGTTCGAGATCGACCTCATGCACACCGTGCGGATGGTCGAGGCGGCGATGCCGTACCTCGAGAAGAGCGAGGTGCCCTCGATCGTCGCGGTGTCGAGCGTCTCCGGGCGCGAGGCGGACTTCGCCGGGGGCTCCTACGGCGTGATGAAGGCAGCGATCGTGCACTACATGTCCGGGCTCGCCTTCGACCTCGCCGCCAGGGGGATCCGGGCCAACACGGTCTCGCCCGGCAACGTCTACTTCGACGGTGGCGTCTGGCAGAACATCGAGCGCACGCAACCGGAGTTCTTCGCCGAGGCCATGGCGCTGAACCCCACGGGCCGGATGGGCACGCCCGAGGAGACGGCCTACGCCGTCGTCATGCTCGCCAGCCCGCGCGCCAGCCGGATCAGCGGCACCAACCTGGTGGCCGACGGCGCCCTCACACGCGGCGTGCAACTGTAGGACCGTGCGCGACTTCCGGATCGAGATCCCCGAGTCCGACCTCGACGACCTGCGGGAGCGGCTCCGCCGCACCCGCTGGCCCGAGCCTGCCACGGTGGAGGGATGGACCCAGGGCGTCCCGCTCGACTACGCGAAGGAGCTCGTCACCTACTGGGCGGAGGAGTACGACTGGCGGCGCTGCGAGCGTGAGCTGAACTCCTACCCGCAGTTAACGACGGGTCTCGACGGCGGCGGCGACGACACCGTCGACGTGCACTTCCTGCACGTCCGGTCCCCGCACGAGGGCGCGATGCCGCTGATCCTCACGCACGGCTGGCCCGGGTCGGTGATCGAGTACGTCGGGCTGATCGACGCGCTGACCAAGCCGGAGGACCCGGCCGACGCCTTCCACGTCGTCATCCCCTCGCTGCCCGGTTTCGGTTTCAGCGGCAAGCCGCAGGTGTCCGGCTGGGGCGTGGCGCGGATCGCCACGGCGTGGGCGCAGCTGATGGACCGGCTCGGGTACGACCGCTACGGCGCGCAGGGCGGCGACTGGGGTTCGATGATCACCGCCGCGCTGGGCACCGGGATCCCCGAGGCGATCACCGGCATCCACCTCACGATGCCGCTCGCCGAGCCGCCGCCCCCGGAGGAGCGCCAGACCCTCTCCGCCGAGGAGAAGGAGGCGCTGCTGTTCGCGAAGCGCTTCAAGGTCACCGGCACCGGGTACTCGGCCGAGCAGTCCACCCGCCCGCAGACGCTCGGGTACGGCCTCACGGACTCCCCCGTCGGTCAGGCGTGCTGGATCGTCGAGAAGTTCTGGGACTGGACGGACTGCGCCGGGCACCCGGAGAACGTGATCCCGCGGGACCGACTGCTGGACAACGTGATGCTCTACTGGCTCACCGCGAGCGCCGCCTCCAGCGCGCGGCTGTACTGGGAGAGCTTCCGCAAGCAGCGGCTGGACACGGTCGAGGTGCCGACCGGCGCGTCCGTCTTCCCCCACGAGATGAGCCGCCTGCCCCGGCACTGGCTGGAGCGGCGGTTCACGGACCTGCGGTACTTCTCGCACCCGGTCGCGGGCGGGCACTTCGCGTCGCTGGAGCAGCCGGAGACCTTCGTCGACGAGGTGCGCACGTTCTTCCGGATGGTGCGTTGACCGAGCGTGACGAGCGTCGTCCTCGCCCGCTCACTTCCGAGTGGCCTCGACCGCGGACGTTGACCCCGCGAGACGGATGTCACCTTTCGGGGCCGACACGTACCTCTATCGAGTGGTCCTCGTTGGAGTGATCGTCCGGTCGTGATCACTCCACCCCGGACACCCACCCGGTGACGACGAGGTCGTGGCCGGCCCGGTGGTCCCCTTCGGTCCACTGTGGCCTCGGCTGCGGCGTGCCACGAAGGAGACCGATGACCCGCACCACGAGCACCGCCCTCCGCCTGGTCGCGGCGGGGGCCCTGGGCCTGCCGCTGACCCTGGGGATCGCCGGCGTCGCGAACGCCGCGCCCGCCCACGGGGGGTCGAGCGGGTGTGCGGACGGTGGGCACTCCGGCGGCGGGCACTCCGGCGGCGGGCACTCCGGCGGCGGGCACTCCGGCGGCGGGCACGACGGGCACGACGGCGGCGGACACGGGGGGCCGGGCTCCGGGGGCTCCGGTCGGGGCGGGCAGGTGGCCTCCCAGGGCGGGAGCCTCGTGGACGCGCTCGCGCAGGTCGACCCGGCCCTCAACGTCGGCGGCATCCTGAACTCCGGCGACGTCCACCAGACCGCGCGGACGGCGAACTCGGCGAACTCGGGCATCGTGCAGTCCCGCGGCCCGGGCAGCGGCGGTCAGCACTCGTTCCAGGCCGGGGACGTCGTCTCCGCGCTGCTCCAGGTCGACCCCGCCGTGAACGTCGGCGGCATCGGCAACTCGGGTGACGTGCGGCAGGTCGCGGTCGCGGGGAACAGCGCGAACTCCGGGATCGCGCAGAGCGGCGGGCGCAGTGGTGGCCACGAGGGCGGGCACGGCCGTGACCACGGCGGACGCGGGCATGACCACGGCGGCGGGCACGGCTCGTCCCGCGGCGGGCAGTACGCGGCCCAGGGCGGCGACCTCATCGGCCTCGACCTCCAGCTCGCCCCCGCGCTGAACCTCGGCGGCATCCTCAACTCCGGCGACGTCCACCAGACCGCGGCCAGCAAGAACACCTCGAACTCCGGCATCTCGCAGCACCGCTGAGCACGCACACGATCACGGGCCGACACGGCCCTGTCACCGCGGCGGCGTGGGGACGCCACCGCGGGTCGCGGACGCCGGGGAGCGGGTCCGCGGCCACCCACCGGCGGGCGTGGAACGGTGCCCCGTTCCACGTCCGGGCGGCGGTCCCCGTGCCGGAGCCATCGCCGGCACTACGGCACGTGCTTCCGCCCCGCACCTCGGCGGACGCGCTCATGCCCCGCGCGCACGACGCGCCCGTTCCGGTCGCGGCGCACCCGTTCCGGACGCCGCGGCGCACCCGTTCCGGACGCCGCGGCGCACCCGTTCCGGACGCCGCGGCGCACCCGCCCCCTTCGCCGCCGCACACTCGCCCGGAGCACGGCGCACCCGCCGGCGCGCGGCCGCGCACCCCGCCAGACGCGGCACACCCTTGCAGCCCCGCGGCACACCCCGGTTGCCCTCGTACACGCCGTCGACCGGGTGTGGGAGCGCATCAGCGGCTGTATCGCCGGCCGACGCTCGACGCGAGGCGTCGCGGCACACCCGGATGGTCGTGACCGCCGAGCAAGGCCCTTGACACTGCAGTCCTGGCGCGCTCCGCACTGGTCGCCTGGTCCCACGGGTCGCCGGTCACACGGGTCGCCGGTTGCCGGTCACCCGGGTCGGCTCGCGGGTCGCGGAGCCGGCACACCCCGACAGTCGTGACACACCCGGTCGACGGCCTGTGCGACTGACCTTCGCGGTGTGGGACCGCACCACGCGGGGTGTGCGAGCCGCCGACCCCGCCGACCCCGCCGACCGCCGCCACAGCCTCCGCCGATCAGCACCCCGGCCGGGTCGCTCCTACTCGAACGCCAGCACCGAGGCCGTGAAGCTGTGCAGGTGGTTCCGCCCACCCACCGGCCCGATCTCGCCGGCGGCGAAGAAGCCGGCGACCGGGACGTCGCCCAGCTCCGAGCGGACGATGCGGCTGTCGTGGTCGGAGTCGGGGAACATGACCGTCCCGCGGCCGTTGCAGGAGAACAGGAGGGCGCCCCGCATCCGCGGGAGGTCGTCGAGCAGGTGCGCGAGGTCCTCGCCGGCGCCCGCGGCGTCGCGCACCTGGAACTGCACCGTCCGCCCGACCTCGACGACGTCCCCGACCGCCACCGCGCCGGCCTCGGGGTCGATGCCCATCACCCCGCGGATGAGGAAGTCGCCGCGACCGTGCTCGTCGGCGTACTCGTCGATCGCGACGCCCAGGTGCAGCGACTGCGCGACCTGGTGCCGCTCCTCGGCCGGCAACGCCCGGACGATCGCGCCGAGCTTCGCGTAGGCCTGCTCCCCCGCCAGCTCCAGCAGCAGGCTCGCCTTCGCGGCCGTCACGATCATCGGCGGCCCGATCGGTCGGCAGCCCTGGCTCACCACGGTCCGGACCCCGGCGCCACGGCCGATCAGCACGCCCGCGGCGCCGCCGTCGAGCACCTCGCCGTCGAGCAGGAGGCGGTTGCCGCCGGGCGTGGCGCCGACGCTCGCCAGCCCGCCCATCAGGGGCAGGCCCGGGAGCAGCTCGTCGGACCGCTCGAGGTACCCCGCAACCGGGAACGAGTACGGGTCGACGAGCAGGATCGCCGCTTCGGGGTCGGCCGAGGCCGCCGCGGGCGGCGTGCCCGTGACCGTGATGCCGTCGGGGCCGCGCCGCGCGCCGAGCCGGAAGGTGTCGAGCGGGACGCCGGGCAGCGCGGCGGCGAACACCGAGACGGACGGCTCCTGCTCGACCCCGCGGCCGCCCGCGATCACCCCGTGCGCGGTCGTACCGACCGCCGCCCGCGCGCCGGCGATCTCCATCGCGTGAGCGGCCGCCGCGGCCGCCTCGTCCGGGTCGCCCTCGCGCCCCGTCGCCACGAACACCACCAGCAGGTCGGGCGTGCGCCCACCGAAACCGGACAGTGCCTGGGCGGTCGCGACCTCCGCAGCCCCGCGGAGGTCCGGGCCGACGGCCAGCCCGTCGCCGAAGATCCTGCCGTCGTCCGAGTCCTTCACCGTCGTCCCCCTCCCCCGCCACCGCGGGGAGCGCCGGTGGCGGCTCAGGGCATCGTCCCAGCCCGACGCCGGCGCGGCCAGCCGCGTGCTCGCGCGGACGAAGGCGACCGGCCGTGTGCTCGCCCGCACGAAGGCGGCCGGCGTGCTCGCCCGACGATGGAGGACGGGACGGGCGAGGGGGCCGCCCGACGCACCGGACGACCCCTCGCGGCGTCTTCTGGAAGAACCTGTCCCCCGAGGGCGGGGACAAGCCGGACTGCGAGCTCGCCGCGGCGCTCGACGAGCACTTCGGCTCGTTCGACGCCTTCCAGACCCACTTCACCGCGGCCGCCACCACCATCTAGGGCTGCGGCTGGGCGATCCTCGGCTGGGACCGGCCCGGCGAGCGGCTGCTGGTGCACCAGCTCTACGACCAGCAGAACCAGCTGCGGCCGGGCAGGTCCCGATCGTGACGCTGGACATGTGGGAGCACGCCTTCTACCTGCAGTACAAGAACGTGAAGCCGGACTACGTCAAGGCGTGGTGGAACGTCGTGAACTGGGCGGACGCCCAGCAGCGCTTCGCCGCGGCCCGCGCGAGCTGACCCGCGGGGCCGGCGCGCCGACGCGGGCGCCGGCCTCGCCGCGCTCAGCCCGGGAGGCCGCCGGCGGCGCGCAGGAGCAGGTGCATCGCCAGGTCGGTGGACCGCTCCCGGATGTCCCCGCGCGCCCCGGGCAGCACGGGGTCGCGGGCCAGGACCTGTCCGTCCGCGGTCGTGACGCAGAAGCAGACGTAGCCGACCGGCTTGGCCTCGGTCCCGCCGCCGGGCCCGGCCACCCCGGTGATCCCGATCCCGATCGACGCCCCGAACTTCTCCCGTGCGCCGTCGGCCAACGCCCGGGCCACCTCCGGCGACACCGCCCCGTGCTCGGCGATCATCTCGGCCGGCACGCCCAGCAGCGCGGTCTTGGCCTCGTTCGAGTAGGCGACCACCCCGCCGTCGACGTACTCCGACGAGCCGGCCCGGTCGATCAACCGGGAGGCCAGCATCCCCCCGGTGCACGACTCCCCCGTCGCGACGGTGAGCCCGCGTGCGAGCAGCGCCTCCGCGAGCAGCTCGTCCGTGGTCGCGCCGACGGCGCTGACCAGCTGCGTGCGGTGCCGGGCGATCAGCTCGCCCGCCAGCTCCGCGGCGACCGGCTCGGAGCCGGGCACCGGGTGCAGGTCGACCTCCAGCTCCGAGCGGCGCAGGCAGGTCGTCACCTCCACACCGGACAGGTCGCGGGCGCGCTCGATGTCGCGCAGCGTCTCCGCGATCTCGGACTCCGGCAGGTTGAAGAAGCGCAGCGACCGCGCCTCCGCCCGGGGCACCGTGGCCAGCAGCTCCGCGAACGGCGCCGCCTCCAGCACCGCCGGCCACATCCCCTGCAGCTCGCGCGGCGGCCCGGGCAGGACCACGACCAGCGGTCCGTCCGGGCGCCGGACCACGAGCCCGGGCGCGGTCCCGACCGGGTCCAGCGGCACGGCACCGCGGGGCACCATCGCCTGCTTGCGGGTGGCCTCGTCGAGGGCCGGACCGGCGAACCCGGTGCGCCGGGCCCAGCGGGCCACCCGGCGCCCGATCGTCTCCTGCATCGCCGTGTCGAGCTCCAGCTCCGCCCCCACGTACGCCGCGACGATCTCGACCGTGATGTCGTCCGCGGTCGGGCCGAGGCCCCCGCTCGTCACCACCAGCTCGACGCCGCCCTCGGTGACCTGGCGCAGCGCAGCCGCCAGGTCCTCCGGCCGGTCGCCGACCAGCACGACCTGCGCGACCTCGAAGCCGAGCTCGCCGAGCTCGCGGGCGACCCACGGCCCGTTGGCGTCCCGGACGGCGCCGGTGAGCAGCTCGCTCCCGGTCACGACGATGCCGGCGCGCGGCCGGCGGGCCCTCGATCCCTCACCCACGCAAGGACCCTACCCCGGCCCGGGCGTGTCCTCCTGCATGATCACCGAGCGTGACGATCACGGCTCGGGCCACCCCGTGTCGTCCCCCCGACGACGTCACCGGCCTGGGGATGTGATCGTTCTCAGGGTGGTCACAGCGTGCGTGCGGAGACTCGAGGTCGTCCCTCCCGGAACACCCGAGCGCCGGGTGCCGGGCGGGAACGGGAGGAACGCGAGATGACGGACGAGCACGGACCCACCTGGGTCGGCGAGACCGACGTCGACGACGTCGCCGGCCTGCACGTCGAGGCCCGCTACACCGCCGCCCGGCTCCTGGTGACCGCCGGCGGCGACGCCGTCGGGCAGGTCACGGTGCCGCTGCGGGCGGGTGTGGCCGACGCCGTGACCGTCGCCGAGGCCGTGCGCGCCCAGCTCGGCGCGCTGCCGCAGCCACGGCGGGTGCCCACCTCCGTCGAGCCGGTCAGCGTCGTGATCGCCACCCGCGGGCGGCCCGAGAGCCTGGGCCGCGCGGTCCGCGCGGTGCTGGCGGGCGACCACCCCGCCGTGACCGTGCTGGTGGTGGACAACGACCCGACCGACGACGCCACCGAGCGGGTCGTCGCCGGTCTCGGCGACCCCCGTGTCCGCTACCTGCGCGAGGCGCGCCGCGGCACCTCCGCGGGCCGCAACCGCGGGCTGGCCGAGGCGGACACCCGGCTCGTCCTCTTCACCGACGACGACACCGAGGTCGACACGGCCTGGGCCCGCCGGATGGCCGGCGCGTTCGCCGCGGACCCGCGGGTCGTCTGCGTGAGCGGGCCGGTGCTGGCCGCCCGCCTCGACACCGAGCAGGAGCGCCTCGCCGACGCGACGCTGGGCTGGGCCAAGGGCTTCCGCCCGCGCACCTTCTCGCTCGCGGCGCCGCCCGCGGACTCGGCGATCTTCCCGTTCGCGCCCGGCCTGCTGGGGATCGGGGCGAACCTGGCCGTGCAGGCGGACGTCGCCCGCGAGGTCGGAGGCTTCGACGAGGCGTTCGGCCCCGGCTCCCCCACCCGCAGCGGCGAGGACTGCGAGTTCCTGGTCCGGCTGGTGCTCGCCGGGCACGTGCTGGCCTACGAGCCGGCGGCCTGGGTGCGCCACCACCACCGCAGCGACCTCGCCGGGCTGCAGGAGCAGGTCGAGGGCTACGCCGTCGGCCTGGCCGGGTTCCTGACCAAGGTCGCGCTCTCGCCGCGCGGCCGGGCCGCCGCGCTGCGCCGCAGCCCGGCGGCCGTCCGCCGGCTGGGCGCGATCGCCGACCG
>NZ_JBHSQK010000056.1:0-49798 GCF_042658055.1 Pseudonocardia lutea | reverse complement strand
CCGTCGCCAGAGGGTCAGCTTTCAGCCGTCGTCAGCAGGGGTGTGCGAGCCGGACGAGATCCCGGCCCGATCCGCGCCGCTCCCGTCGGAGGCACCCAGCTCTCCGTTCGACCGCCTCCTCCCAGCGGGCACACCCGGAAGCGCGCCACACACCCTGCCGTTCGCCTCGCACCCGCCGGGCCGCCGCACACCCACCAGGCCGCGGCACCCGCCCAGCTGCCGCGCATCGGCCGGGTCGCCGCACCCCGCCAGGCCGCCACACACCCAGCCGTGTCCGAGAGCACACCCTCGACGTCCGTGACACATCCCGTCGACGGCCTGTGCCGCGACGATCGGGGTGTGCGAGCCGGGCGAGATCGCGGCCCGATCCGCCCCACTGCCCGTCGCGGGCACCCGCTGTCGTTCAACCGCTCCTCCACAGCCGGCGCACCCGGAAGCGCGTCCCGCACCAGGTCGACGGGATGTGTCGCCGACGCCCGGGGTGTGTCCCGAGGTCGGAGCGGGTGTGCGAGCCGGAGAAGATCCCGGCCCACGCCGCCCCACTTCCGGCGCGGGCACCCCGCTGCGCCCCGTTCCCGTTCGACCGCTCCCTCGACAGCCGGCACACCCGGAAGCGCGTCCCACACCCCGTCGACGGGGTGCATCGCCGACGCTCCGGGGTGTGCCCCGAGGCCGGAACGGGTGTGCAAGCCGGACAAGATCCCGGCCGATCCGCCCCACTGTCCGTCGCGGGCAGCCGGTTCCCGTTCAACCGCTCCCTCGACCGCCGGCACACCCGGAAGCGCGTTCCACACCCCGTCGACGGGATGTGTCGCCGACGCCCGGGGTGTGTCCCGAGGTCGGAACGGGTGTACGAGGCCGGAACGGGTGTCCCGAGCCCGGCGCGTACGCAACCTCGGACCGCGTGCGCAACCTCGAACCGCGTGCGCAACCTCGAACCGCGTGCGCAACCTCGAACCGCGTGCGCAACCTCGAACCGCGTGCGCAACCTCGAACCGCGTGCGCAACCTCGAACCGCGTGCGCAACCTCGAACCGCGTGCGCAACCTCGAACCGCGTGCGCAACCTCGAACCGCGTGCGCAACCTCGAACCGCGTGCGCAACCTCGAACCGCGTGCGCAACCTCGAACCGCGTGCGCAACCTCGAACCGCGTGCGCAACCTCGAACCGCGTGCGCAACCTCGAACCGCGTGCGCAACCTCGAACCGCGTGCGCAACCTCGAACCGCGTGCGCAACCTCGAACCGCGTGCGCAACCTCGAACCGCGTGCGCAACCTCGAACCGCGTGCGCAACCTCGAACCGCGTGCGCAACCTCGAACCGCGTGCGCAACCTCGAACCGCGTGCGCAACCTCGAACCGCGTGCGCAACCTCGAACCGCGTGCGCAACCTCGAACCGCGTGCGCAACCTCGAACCGCGTGCGCAACCTCGAACCGCGTGCGCAACCTCGGACCGCGTGCGCAACCTCGGACCGCAGGTGCAACCTCGGACCCGGTGTGCGTCGGAGCGGGTGTGCGAGGTCGGGGCAGGTGCGAGGGCGGGCGGTGTGCGACGAGCGGGGGTCACGCTCCTGCGAGCACCGGTGCTTCCGGAACCCACTCCTCAGAAGAGCCAGTAGCCTCCGAGCACCGCGACCGCGATTCCGATCACGAGCCAGGCGGCGAGGGCGCCCGCGCGCCCGTCCCGCCGGTCCGCCACCACCTGCGCGACGACGGCGGCGGCCGCGGCCAGCCCGTGGCCCACGAGCATCCCCGTCCCCGGCCCCGCCGAGCCGGTCCGTGTGGTGAAGGCCCAGCCCGCCAGCAGCACCACGAACAGCCCGACGAGCCCGGCGGCCAGGACCCCCGAGGTCCCGCGCAGCACCCGCCCGGGCAGGCCCCGCCCCCGGTGCGCCCGGGTCCGCGCCGCCGTCACGGGACCAGGTCGTCCCACGGCGCCGCCGCCGGGCCCACGGCCTGGCCCTCGGGGCAGTGCCGGCGGACGTCGCAGGCGGCGCACCGGGAGCCGGGGCGCGGCGGGAAGAGGGCGTCGGCGCCGCCGCCCGCGGCGAGGGCGTCGGCGGCGTCGGCGGCCTCGAGGGCACCGCGCTCGGCCCGCTCGACGTGCGCGGCCAGGGACGCGTCGTCGTGCTCCCAGGCGGCGACGGTGCCGGTCGGCAGGTGGTGCAGCTCCACGCGACGGCAGTCGCGGCGCAGCGTCCGCGCGGCGCCGAGCGCGTAGAACGCGAGCGCGGCCGAGTCCCGGGCGTCGGCCGGTTCGGGCACGTGCCGCCCGGTCTTGTAGTCGACGATCACCGCCGCGTTCCCGGAGGCGTCGATCCGGTCCACCCGACCTTCGGCGACGATCGCGGCGGTCGGGGCCGACACCCAGCGCTCGACGCCCAGCGGCTCCGGTCGGCCCTCGACGTGCTCAGCCACGTAGTCCGCCGTCCAGTCCCGGGCCCGGCCGCGGTACTCCGTCTCCTGGGCCGAGTCGCGGAAGCCCTCGCCGGACCAGTTGCGGTCGACGAGCGCTGCAGCCTGCTCGGGGGTCCGCTCGCGGGCCGGGCGCAGGTAGAGGGCACGCAGCGCGAGGTGCACGACCGCGCCCAGGGTGCTCGCCGCCCGCGGGCCGCCGCGCGGCGGCGGGGGCTTCTCGACGTAGGTCAGCCGGTAGCGCCGCGGGCAGGACTCCCAGGTCGCGAGCCGAGCGGGCGTGATGCGCACCAGCGGCCGGGCCCAGCGGGCGGCCTCCCGGGCGGCCCCGGCGGGCAGGCCCGGGTCGTCGACGAGATCGTCGAGCAGGTCGTCGAAGCCGAGCTGGCCGCCGCTCCCGGCGGCGCGGGAGGAGGAACCGGGCACCGCGACACGGTACCGGCCGGGCGGGCGCGGCCCGCGATCAGGCGCCCTCCAGCACCTCCGCTCCGGTGGCCTTCGCGAGCAGCTCCTCGAGGGCCTCCGGCGCGGTCGTCTCGGCGGCGATCGGGGTCGTCTTGTTGGTGCCGTGGAAGTCGCTCGACCCGGTCGGGACCAGGCCGAGCTCGCCCGCGACGCCCCGCAGCAGCTCCCGGTCCGCGGGGTCGTGGTCGGGGTGGTCGACCTCCACGCCGGCCAGCCCGATCCGGGCCAGATCGGCCAGCACCGACGTCTCGATGACCCGCCCGCGCCGGCGTGCCAGCGGGTGCGCGAACACCGCCACGCCGCCCGCCTCGACGATCATCTCGACGGCCCGCTCGACCGGGGTGTCGGACTTCGGCACGTAGTACTTGCTGCCGGTGCGCAGGATGCTGGCGAAGGCCTCGTTCACCGACCCGACGACGCCGGCCGCCACCAGCGCCCGCCCCAGGTGCGGGCGACCGGGCGTGGTGCCCTCGGGGACCAGGTCGAACACGCGCTCGGCGTCGAGCTGCGGATGGTCGACGGCGACGTTGCGGGCCATCGCCCGCAGCCGCTCGACGCGCTCGGCCACCAGCCGGCGCTGCTCGGCGACGATCGCGGGGTGCTCCGGGTCGAACAGGTAGCCGAGCACGTGCACGGAGACGGTGGCCTTGTCGCCGGGCGTCTCCGGCCGCCCGGTCGGGCTCACGCAGGAGAACTCCGCCCCGCGGACCAGGCGCATCCCGCGCGGGAGGACCGCGGCGGCCCGCTCCCAGCCGCCGGTGGTGTCGTGGTCGGTGAGCGCGAGCGTCATGACGCCCGCGGCGGCCGCCGTCGCGACCAGCTCCTCCGGGGTCTCGGTGCCGTCCGAGACGGTCGAGTGGGTGTGCAGGTCGATCAGGGCCACGCGCCGACCCTAGATCAGGCGGGCGGGATCGGCGCCGCTCACCGCCGCCAGCGGCTCTTCGCGAGCATGCCCGTGGCCCGGGTCTTGCCCTTCTCGCCGAACACCAGCTCGGAGAGCGCCTCGTAGATCTCCTCCGGCCGCGGCATGTAGTCGATCCGGTTCAGCGCCTGGATCTGGCCGGCGGACTCCACGATCAGCGTGCCGTAGCCCAGGAACCGGCCGCCGATGCTGCGCTCGAAGGTGAGGTCGGTGACCTTGCCGAGCGGCATCATGCCGACGCTGTGCGTGATGATGCCCTGCGCGAGCATCACCCGCTTGTCCGTGATCACGATCCGCTCGATCCACCAGAGGATCGAGTTCACCACGAAGCGCAGCACGGCGACCAGCGCCAGGTAGAAGGTCAGGTTGTCGACGAGCGCCTCGCCGAACCCGCCGGGCTCGCCGACCCGCCCCTCCAGCAGCCGGTCGATCGCGATCATCGCGATGAGGAACAGCGCCGTCTGCGTGATGTGCGGGATCATGACGGCCCAGTGTTGGCGCACCCGGATGACCCGCCGCTCGGTGGGGAGCAGGTACTCGTCGATCTCCCGGGGCGCGAGCATCAGGGCGCCAGGCTGGAGAGGAAGGTCGTGATGTTCGTGCCGACGCCGTACAGCCAGTTGCCGATGCCGTTCACGGCACCCGAGGCGCCGCTGGGGTTCGTCACGATGAAGAACACAACCAGGGCGATGACGATCAACCCGGTCAGCTTCTTGACGTTCACACGACCACCGTTCCGGCAGGAGGAGCTGGCAAGATCAGAAAATACCGACATCCCCGACGTGAGGATACGGCCACGCGGGGAGCGTACCGTTCCCACCGATGACCGAGGGTAGCCGACACGTCCCCTGTGTGGGCGCTATCGCGCACGACGCGTCCGGCAGGTTACTGCTGATCAAACGGGGCACGGAGCCCGGGCGAGGGCTCTGGTCCCTGCCCGGCGGGCACGTCGAGCCGGGCGAGGACGACTCCGCAGCGCTCGTGCGCGAGATGGCGGAGGAGACCGGACTGACCGTGGAGCCCGGGCCGCACGTCGGCACGGTCCTGATCGGACCGTACCGGATCGCGGACTACCGCTGCACCGTCGTCGGCGGCGCGCTCACCCCGGGCGACGACGCCGCCGACGCCCGCTGGGTCGACGCCGCCGAGTTCGCGGCGCTCCCCCTCGTCGACGGCCTCGCCGAGACGCTCGCCGGCTGGGCGGTCCTCCCGCGCTGACCCCGGCGGCCCCGCCGAACGCGCCGCACCGTGCCGCCCCGCCGCACCCGCACCCCGATGCACGAACGGCACCCTCGCTCACCAGGGGTGCGCGAGAGTGCCGTTCGTCCCGGATCGACTCAGGAGGCCGGCACCGGGCGGCCCGGCTGCTCCCCGCCGCGGGTGTCGCCGTAGCTCCGCTTGGGAACCATCACCTTGCGCCGGAAGGTGCACACGACGGTGCCGTCCTGCTTGTAGCCGCGGGTCTCCACGTAGACCACGCCGCGGTCGTCCTTCGACTTCGACTCGGTCTTGTCGAGGACCTCGGTCTCCCCGTAGATCGTGTCGCCGTGGAAGGTCGGCTTGGTGTGCTTGAGCGACTCGACCTCGAGGTTCGCGATCGCCTTGCCCGAGACGTCCGGCACGGACATGCCCAGCAGCAGCGAGTAGATGTAGTTCCCGACGACGACGTTGCGCTTGAAGTCCGTCGTCTCCTCCGCGTAGTGCGCGTCCATGTGGAGGGGATGGTGGTTCATCGTCAGGAGGCAGAAGAGGTGGTCGTCGTACTCGGTGACCGTCTTCCCGGGCCAGTGCTTGTACACCGCCCCGACCTCGAACTCCTCGTAGTAACGGCCGAACTGCAACGTTCTCGCCTCCATCGCCGACAATCCGTACGGCCGGGTAATCTAGCCGCTGGCCCGCGCCCGGGAGGCGCGGCGCGATCACGGTCACGCACGGCCGTCGAGTGGCGGAGGAGGTGGACGCGCGATGGATCCGGCGCCAGGCAGTAGTACCGAGCGCGTCCCCGCCGCGCCCGCCGTGGGCTGAGTCACTCCCGAGTCACTCCCGAGTCACTCCCGAGTCACTCCCTCTCATTCCTGCGGCGTCCGGCGAGGCGTGCCCTCCCCCGCGTCCCCGCCCGACACTCGCCGCAGGAGGTGCGCCGTGCCGCCCCTGTCCTCCCTCCGCCCCGCCTTCAAGGCGGCGGGCTCCCGCGCCCGCCTCGGGCGCAACGCCCACACCAGCGTGCTGCCGCGGCTGCGCGTGCCGGTCTCGGCCTACGTGGTCGACTGCGGCGTCTACGTCGACGGCGAGCGGCTGCCCGGCCGCTGGACGCACGACGCGGCCATCGACGAGGTCCGCGAGCGCGGCGAGGGCTTCGTGTGGATCGGCCTGCACGAGCCCACCGAGGACCAGATCACCGGCATCGCCGAGACCTACGGGCTGCACGAGCTCGCGGTCGAGGACGCGGTGCACGCGCACAACCGGCCCAAGCTCGAGCGCTACGACGACACGCTGTTCATGGTGCTCAAGACCGTGAGCTACGTCGGGCACGCCGAGCCGACCACCAGCAACGAGATCGTCGAGACGGGCGAGGTGCAGGCCTTCGTCGGCCGGGACTTCGTCGTGACGGTCCGGCACGGCAAGCACACCGGCCTGGCCGCCGTACGGCGCAAGCTGGAGGAGGACTCCGAGCAGCTCGCGCTGGGTCCTGCCGCGGTGCTGCACGCGATCGCCGACCACGTCGTCGACACCTACCTCGAGGTCACCGAGGCGATCGAGGACGACATCGACGAGCTCGAGGCCGAGGTCTTCGCCCCCCGCACCACGATGGACCCCGAGCAGATCTACGTGATGAAGCGCGAGATCCTCGAGCTACGCCGCGCGGTCACGCCGCTGCTCAAGCCGCTCCACAAGATCACCGAGGGGTACAGCTCGCTGATCCCGCACGAGGTGCGCAGCTACTTCCGGGACATCGAGGACCACCTGTCCGGGGTCGCCGAGCGCGTCGCCGGCTTCAACGAGCTCCTGACCACGCTGGTCGACGCGGTGCTGGCCAAGGTGTCGATGCGGCAGAACTCGGACATGCGCAAGATCACCGCCTACGCCGCGCTGATCACCGTGCCCACGATGGTCGCGGGCATCTACGGGATGAACTTCGACTACATGCCCGAGCTGCACTGGCAGTTCGGCTACCCGCTGGTGATCCTCGTGATCGCGCTGGCCTGCGGCCTGCTCTACCGCAACTTCCGCAGGAACGGCTGGCTCTGACCGGGTACCGGTGCCCGGCCGCCCGTCCGACGACGGGTGGCCGGGCCCGGCGTGTCAGGCGTGGACCGCGCGCTGACCGACCGCGCCGCGGAGGCCGACGCAGCCGATGCACCCGACGCAGTCCACGCAGTCGACGCACCCGATGCAGCCCACGCACCGCGTGCAGTTCACACAGGCCAGGGTGAGCACGCACCTCCGGAGGCCGACGCCGAGGACCGTGAGCACGCTGGCCACGATCCCGACGCTCCCGGCGGTGGCGGCGCTCCCGGCCACCGCGACGCTGCCGGCGGCGGCCGCGCTCCCGGCCACGGCCACACTGCCGGCCGTCGCCACGCTCCCGGCCACCGCGGCGCTGCCGGCCGTGGCCGCGCTCCGCACCACGCCGGCACTGCCGACCGTCCCCACGCTCCCGGCCACCGCGACGCTGCCGGCCGTGTCCACGCTGCCCGCGACGGCGACGCTGTCGGCGGTCCCGACGCTGCCGGCCGAGGCGACGCCGCCGTCGGTGGAGGGCGCGCCCACCGGGTCCTGCTCGCCCTGAGCGCGGGCCTCCTTCTCGGTCATGACCGGCAGCGTGCCGGAGCCCGTCCCCGTCGTCCAGACACGACGGGGTCGGCGCTCGGGCGCCCCGGGAACCGGTGCGCGACGAGGGGTCGCTCCGGCGGCCGTCTCCACTCACGACCTCGGTGGAGCAGGCTCGGCTCGCGGATCCGCCGGGGCTGGCTAGCCTTCGACCCGTGCCGAAGCGCCGTCCCGTCACCCCCCTCCGCCTGCTGCGCACGCCCCCGTGGGCGGAGCAGGAACCGTCCTGGCGCGGCGCGAGCCCCGCGCTGATCCGGGCCGCGACCGAACGGGCCGCCGCGCGCCCGTCGGGCGGGTGGGTGGTGCTCGCCGCGAGCCGGGAGGTGGGACCGGGCAGGGCGTTCGGGCGGACCGTGGCCGGCCGGGAGCTGGTGGCCTGGCGGGACGGGTCCGGTGCGCTGCACGTCGGTCCGGGGGCCTGCCCGCACCTCGGCGCCGCCCTGTGCGACGCCCCGGTCCACGACGGACAGCTGATCTGCCGCTGGCACGGGCTCGCGCTCGGGGCCGGCGGACGGCCGGGCTGGTCGCCGCTCCCCGCGCACGACGACGGCGTGCTGGCCTGGGTCCGGCTCGACGAGCTGCTGTCGCCCGGCGAGAGCCCCACGGAGGCGCCCGTGCTGGGCCCGCGGCCGCCGGCGGAGGGCTCGTTCGCCGCGGTCGCGACGGTGATCGGGCGGTGCGAGCCGCAGGACGTGGTCGCCAACCGGCTCGACCCGTGGCACGGCGCCTGGTTCCACCCGTACTCGTTCGCCACGCTGCGGGTGCTCGACGCGCCCTCCCCCGGCGTCTCCGAGGCCGAGGACCGCTTCCTGGTGGAGGTCAGCTTCCGGGTCGCCGGGCGGATCGGGGTGCCGGTGCACGCGGCTTTCAGCTGCCCGGAGCCGCGCACGGTCACGATGGAGATCGTCGACGGCGAGGGCACCGGCAGCGTGGTCGAGACGCACGCCACCCCGCTCGGGCCCGGGCCCGACGGCGCGCCCCGGACCGCGGTGATCGAGGCTGTCGTCGCCTACTCCGACCGCACCGGGTTCGCGCACGTCGCGAAGGTGGGCGGGGCACTGCGCCCGCTGGTACGCGCCACCGCCGCCCGGCTGTGGAAGGACGACATCGCCTACGCGGAGCGCCGCTACACGGTGCGCACCCGGTAGGCCTACCGCTCCCGCTCGCGCCGCACGGCCTCGCGCTCGGACCGGCGGAGCCACGGCGACCCCGCCGGCTCGGTCGCCGCGGAGCCGCGGCGGGAGCCACGGACGAGGTTGCGGACCCGAGCCTTCGCCGGAGCGGTTCCGCCGTCCGACGGTCTCTCCCCCTCGACCGGCGCCTCAGCCTCCGTCGCGGCCGTGCCCTCCGCCGCAGCCGGGTTCTCTGACGCGGCCGTGCCCTCCGCCGTGGTCTCGCCCTCCGCCGGCTCCTCCGTCGACTCCGCAGCCGAGTCCTCAGCCGAGTCCGCAGCCGAGTCCGCAGCCGAGTCCTCCGCCGGCTCCTCGCCGTCCGGCCGCGCGTCCCTCACCTCACCCCGCCGGCGCGCGTCCACCTCCTCGCCCGCCGACCGCGCGTCCACCACCGGCAGCCCCTCGCGCGGGGTCTCGGCGTCGGGGTCGGCGTGGGTGAACAGCTCGACCTCGCGCGGGTCGTCGAGGTAGTCCGTGCCGTCGAGCTCGTGGTTGTCGGCGAACTCGTCCATGTCCGCGTAGGAGGTCGGCGCGGGATCGGCCTCGAGATCGTCGGGGTCCCCGTCGGAGCCGCGGCCCCCGCGCGACTCGTACCCGGTGTCGTCCTCCTCCTCGTCGAGGTCGAAGACCTCGTCGTCCGGCTCGTCCCGCCGCGACACCGGGCCCCACTCGGGCCGGTCCGCCGGGCTCGGCCGCGGCCCCGGGACCGGCGCGGAGGCGACGGGCGGGGTGTCCGTCCCCCCGTCGGCCGCGGAGTCGTGGGCGGACTCCGAGGCGGGATCACCGGCGTCCAGGTCGTCGAGCGGCTCGTCGCCCTCGTCCTCCGGCTTGCGCCCGAGGAAGGTGTAGAGGACGTGCTCCTGCCACCCGCCGACCGTCTGCACCCGGACGTCCGTGAACCCGCTGACCTCCATCCGCTCCTTGAAGGTCCGCGCCGAGTCGAAGCGCAGCACCGAGTGCCACAGGAAGGACGCCATGCCCGGCACCCGCCCGCGCATCCGGATCCGCGGCAGGTAGTCCAGCCAGCACGCGGCGGTCCAGCGGAGCCGCGCGGCGCGGTCGCCGCGCACCGAGTACTCGTGCACCGCGAGCGGCGCACCCGGCTCGAGCAGCTCGAGCAGGTAGTCGAGGGTGTCGTCGAGGTTGCGCTGGTGGCGCATCTGGAACACCACGAGGATCGCGTCGAACCGGGGCTCGATGCCCTCCGCGCGCAGGACCTCGTCGAGGGTGCCGAGCGTGCCGTGCAGGAACCAGTAGTCCGGCGGCCAGGGCTCGCGGCGCGCCATCCCGACGAGCTCGGCGGACTCCTCGAGGGCCACCACCTTCCACCCCGGCGCCTCGTCGACGACCCCCTGCACCGGCGCCCCGCTGCCGCAGCCCAGGACCAGCAGCGTCCGCTTGCGCCCGGTCAGGCCCATCCGGTGGATCGTGGTCCGCAGCTGCGCGCGGTAGGCGTCGCTGGTGCGGACGATCCGGTCGAAGGCCCGGGCGGGCTGGTCCAGGGCGGTGTCGGCCGCCGGCAGCACGGTCTCCGGCACGCTGGTGTCCGTTCCGCTCACGCCCCGATCCTGGCCCATCCCGGGGGCGCGCCCAAGGGGACGCGCGCCGGGCCCGGACCGAATAGGCTGGTCGGGCGATGGTGCGAACCCTGGCCGTGGCCGACGAGGAGATCCCCGGACTGCGCTGCGGCGCCGCCCGGCGGACCGGGGTGGACCTGGTCCTGGCCGCGGGCGACCTGCCCTTCGACTACCTCGCGGCGATCGCCGACGCGCTGGACCGGCCGGCCGTGATGGTCCCGGGCAACCACGACCGGGACCTGGGCGGTTTCCGGCAGCGCCGCGGGCTGTGGACCAGCGCCGGGCACCCCTGCGAGTGGCCGGGCCCGGCCGGCTTCGAGAACGCCGACGGCCGCGTCGTCGACGCGGGCGGGCTGCGGATCGCGGGCCTCGGCGGCTGCCTGCGCTACCGGCCCGGGCCCAACCAGTGGACCGAGGCCGAGCAGACGCGGCGGGCGAAGCGGCTGGTCCGGCTGGCGAAGCGGGCCCGGCGCAAGGACGGCCGGGGCGTCGACGTCCTGCTCACGCACGCCCCGCCGCGGCACTGCGGCGACCGTGAGGACGGCCCGCACCGCGGCTTCGTCTGCCTGCACGGCGTGGTCGCGCAGCTGCAGCCGCGCTTCCTGGTGCACGGCCACATCCACCCCTACGGTGAGCCCGTCCCGGACCGCATGCTCGGCACCACCCGGGTCGTCAACGTCGTCGGCCGGAAAGTGCTGGAGCTCTGAGTGGAGACCGGATTCCCGCAGGCCGACGCGGAGCACGACTTCCTGCGCCTGCGCCGCAGGCAGGTCCTCTCCCGGCTGGCCGCGTGGCTCCGCCGGGTGCCCGACGACGTCTCCGAGATCCTCCCGTTCGACGAGGTCGTGGCCGCTTTGGGGCGCACCGGCGAGCGGCGCCTGCCGGGCATCCACATCGTGGACCTCGACTCGATCGTCGGCAGCGTCGACCGCACCGCGGACTTCGACCGCTGGTTCCGCCCGCGCAGCCGGCACTCCCGGGAGCGCTGGGAGCGCCTGGCCCGCGCCCAGCGCCGCGGCGAGACCATCCCGCCGGTCGACCTGTACCGGGTCGGGGAGCTGCACTTCGTGCGCGACGGGCACCACCGCGTCTCGGTCGCGCACGCACTCGGGCTGCGGACGATCGACGCGGTCGTCACCGAGGTCACCACCAGGATCGACCCGCAGGGCATCGTGCACCGCGGCGACCTGATCACGAAGGACCTGCGGCGGGTCTTCCTCGACCGCGTCCCGCTCGGCCGCGCCCAGCTCGCGACGATCGAGGTCCGCGACGCCTGGAACTACGCCGAGCTGTCCGAGACCGTCGAGGCCTGGGGCTTCCGGCTCATGCAGAGCGAGGGCCGCTACCTCGACCGGGAGACCGTGGCCCGGCGCTGGTGGGCCGAGGAGTACCGGCCGGTCGTGCGCATGCTCGCGCAGGCCGACCTGATCGGCGGGCGCACGGAGACGGACGCCTACCTGCACCTGGCCTGCCAGCGCTACCGCCTGCTGCGCACCCACCGCTGGGACGACGAGGTGGTCGAGCGGTTGCGCGCGGACCCCGGCTGACCCGCGCCCGCGCGGGCCGACAGCGCGAGCGCGGTCGTCCTCGGGCGCGGGCGACGGCGCGAACCCGGTTGTCCTCGGGCGGGTCGCGGGCAGGATGGGGCTCGTGGGTTCCTACGAGCGGGAGATCGCCGTCGCCGCCGCGCCGGACCGGGTGTGGGCCGCCGTCGAGGACGTCGAGTCCTGGCCGGAGTGGACCCCGTCGATGACCTCGGTCCGCCGTGAGCACGAGGGCGCGCTGCGCGTCGGGGAACGGGTCCGGGTCCGCCAGCCCCGCCTGCCCGCGGCGGTCTGGACCGTGACCCGGGTCGAGCCCGGGCGGTCGTTCTCCTGGGTGTCGCACGCCCCGGGCCTGCACTCCGCGGCCGACCACGAGGTCCGCTCCGACCCGGACGGCTGCACCCTCGTCCTCCGGTTCGGCCAGACCGGCCCGCTCGGCCGGCTGGCGTGGCCGTTGATGGCGCGGACCGTGCGCCGGTACGTCGACCTCGAGGCCGAGGGGCTGAAACGGCGGGCGGAGTCCGCGTGAGACGGCCCCCGGACACGAGCCGGGTCACGAGCCCGGTCGGTCCGCGGGATCAGCCGCCGCCGAAGGCCGAGTCGAAGGCCGCGCCGGGCGGGTCGAACAGGTTGCGCCGCACGAACTGCAGCGCGTCCGGCGCGCCGACCAGCCGATCCATGCCGGCGTCCTCCCACTCGACCGACACCGGTCCGTCGTAGCCGATGGTGTTGAGCATCCGGAAGCAGGCCTCCCAGGGCACGTCGCCGTGCCCGGTGGACACGAAGTCCCAGCCGCGGCGCGGGTCCGCCCACGACAGGTGCGAGCCCATCCGGCCGTTGCGCCCGTTGCCGACCTGGCGCTTCGCGTCCTTGCAGTCGACGTGGTAGATCCGGTCCTTGAAGTCCCACAGGAACCCGACCGGGTCGAGGTCCTGCCACACGAAGTGGCTCGGGTCCCAGTTCAGCCCGAACGCCTCGCGGTGCCCGACGGCCTCCAGCGCCGCGACCGTCGTCCAGTAGTCGTAGGCGATCTCGGACGGGTGCACCTCGTGGGCGAACCGCACGCCCACCTCGTCGAACACGTCGAGGATCGGGTTCCAGCGGTCGGCGAAGTCCCGGTAGCCCGCGTCCACCATGGACTGCGGGACGGGCGGGAACATCGCCACGGTCTTCCAGATGGACGAGCCGGTGAACCCGACGACGGTGCGCACCCCGAGCTTCGCCGCGGCGCGGGCGGTCACCTTCATCGCCTCGGCCGCCCGCTGCCGGACGCCCTCGGGCTCGCCGTCGCCCCACACCCGCGCGGGCACGATCCCCTTGTGCCGCTCGTCGATCGGGTCGTCGCAGACCGCCTGGCCGGTGAGGTGGTTGGAGATCGCGAAGACCTGCAGGCCGTGCTTCTCCAGGATGTCGCGCCGCTCCTGGACGTACCCGTCGTCCTCGACGGCGGCCCACGGGTCGAAGTGGTCGCCCCAGCAGGCGATCTCCAGCCCGTCGTAGCCCCACTCCCCCGCGAGCCGGGCCACCTCGGTGAAGGGCAGGTCGGCCCACTGCCCGGTGAACAGCGTGACCGGTCTCATGACGCGTCCCCCTCGATCGTCTCCCAGCAGCTGCCGCCGGCCGCGGACCGTTCGACCGCGGCGAGCACCAGCTGCACCTGCAGCCCGTCGGCGAACGACGGCACCGGGTCCCGCCCGGAGCCGATGTCGCGCACCAGGTCCGCCACCTCGTGCACGAAGGTGTGCTCGTAGCCGAGCCCGTGCCCCGGCGGCCACCAGGCGCCCGCGTACGGGTGGGTCGGCTCGGTGACGTGGATGCGCCGGAAGCCGGCGGTGTCCGGGTCCTCGGTGCCGTCGTGGAACCAGAGCTCGTTCATGTTCTCGAAGTCGAAGGCCAGCGACCCGCTGCCGCCGTTGATCTCCAGCCGCAGCGCGTTCTTGCGCCCGGTCGCGAAGCGGGTGGCCTCGAACGAGGCGAGGGCGCCGCCGGCGAAGCGGCCGAGGAACAGCGCCGCGTCGTCGACGGTCACGGCTCCGCGCTCGGTGCCGCCCGCGCCGGACAGCCCGCCGGACGCCGCGGCGAGCGGCCGCTCCTTGACGAAGGTCTCGGTGAGCGCCGAGACGCCGGTGAGCCGGTCGCCGACGACGTACTGCGCGAGGTCGACGATGTGCGCGCCGATGTCGCCCAGCGCGCCCGATCCCGCCTTGTCCCGCTGCAGCCGCCAGACCAGCGGGAACTCCGGGTCGACGATCCAGTCCTGCAGGTAGGCCGCGCGCACGTGCCGGACGGGGCCGATCCGGCCCTGCTCGACCAGCCGCCGGGCCAGCGCGATCGCCGGCACCCGGCGGTAGTTGAACCCGACCATGGACCGCACCCCGCGGGCCTTCGCGCGCTCCGCGGCCGCGACCATCGCCCGCGCCTCGTCGACGGTGTTGGCCAGCGGCTTCTCGCAGAGCACGTGCTTGCCCGCGTCGAGGGCCGCGACGGCGATCTCGGCGTGCGTGTCGCCCGGGCTGCAGACGTCGACGAGCGCGACGTCGTCCCGGGTCAGCAGCTGCTTCCAGTCCGTCTCGACCTCGCGCCACCCGAGCTTGGTGGCCGCCGCCCGGGCCGCGTCCGGGTCCCGGCCGCACAGCACCGCCATCTGCGGGGCGAGCGGCAGGTCGAAGGCGTGCGCCGCCGTCCGCCACGCCTGCGAGTGGGCCGCGCCCATGAAGGCGTAGCCGATCATGCCGACGCCGAGCGGCGGCGTCACGACTCGAAGCCCAGCGGCAGGTAGGCGGCGACGTTCTCCTTGGTGATGGTCGCCGAGGCCAGCGTGATCGACGTCGGGACCTCCTTCTCCACCAGGTCGCCCATGCCGCGGTTCTGCGCGACGAGCCTGGCCAGCGCGATGGCCGACGACGCCATGGTCGGGCTGTAGGTCACCGTCGCCTTGAGCACCGTGTTGTCGGCCTGGATGTCCCGCATGGCGTTGGCCGAGCCGGCCCCGCCGACCATGAAGAACTCGTTGCGCCCCGCCTGGTTGATCGCGGCGAGCACGCCGATGCCCTGGTCGTCGTCGTGGTTCCAGAGGGCGTCGAGCTTGGGGGCGGCCTGCAGCAGGTTCGCCGTGACCCGCTGCCCGCCCTGCGCGGTGAAGTCCGCGGCCTGGCGCGGGCCGACCGAGTAGCCGTAGGAGGCCAGCGCGTCGGCGAAGCCCTTGCTGCGCTCCTGCGTCAGCGGCAGGTTGTCGATGCCGGCGATCTCGCCGATGACCGGGTTGGTGATGTTCGCGGCGCGCAGCCGGTCGCCGATGTAGGTGCCCGCGCTGACGCCCATGCCGTAGTTGTCGCCGCCGATCCAGGTCCGGTACGCCAGCGGCGAGTCGAAGATCCGGTCGAGGTTGATCACCGGGATGTCGGCGTCCATGGCGCGGCGGCCCAGGCTGGTCAGCTGGCTGCCGTCGTTGGGCAGGATGACCAGGGCGTCGACCTTCTGGTTGATGAGGGTCTCGACGGCGGCGATCTGCTGGGCGACGTCGTTGGTCGGGTTCACCGGCGCGAAGGTGACGTCGGGGTACTGCGCGGCCTGTGCCTTGGCGTTGTTCGCGATCGCGGCGATCCAGCCGTGGTCGGCCGCGGGCGCGGAGAAGCCGATGGTGACGGGGGCACCGGGGGTGGCGTTGTCGCCGGCGGCCGCGGCGACGTTGGCGCCGGAGCCGCCGGCCGGGGCCTCGTTGCTGGTGCAGGCGGCCACCGCGGCGGCCGCGCCGACGCCGAGCGCGGCGAGGAAGCCGCGGCGGCCGAGGCCTCCGGGCAGCAGGGATTCGGACATGGCTCTCGCACTCCTTCGTGGACAGCGACCGGACGACGACGGGGTCAGGTGGTGGACGAGCGCCGGGCGCGGGCCTGGATCAGCACCGCGATCACGATGATCGCGCCCTTGGCGATGTTCTGGACCTCGATGGCGAGGTTGTTCAGCACGAACAGGTTGGTGATCACGGTGAACACGAGGACGCCGAGGATCGAGCCGACGAGCGTGCCGCGGCCGCCGGTGAGCAGTGTGCCGCCGATGATCACCGCGGCGATGGCGTCGAGCTCGTAGAGGGTGCCGTGCGTGCTCGAGCCGGTCGTGGTGAGCGAGGCGATCATGATCGCCGCGATGCCGCAGCACAGGCCCGACACGACGTAGAGCAGGACGGTGTGTCGCCGTACGTCCACCCCCGCCAGCCGCGCGGCCTCGGGGTTGCCGCCGATCGCGAAGGTGCGGCGGCCGAAGGTGGTGCGGTTCAGCACGACCCAGCCCACCGCGATCACCACGGCGAAGAGGTAGACGAGCAGCGGGACGCCGAGGATCCGGGTGCTCGCGATGGCCGCGATCACCGGGTCGGTCACGATCTGGCTGCGCCGGCCGGAGATCAGCTCGGCCAGGCCCTGCGCCGAGATCAGCATGGCCAGCGTGGCGATGAACGGGACGATGCGCCCGTAGGCGATCAGCAGGCCGTTGACCAGCCCGGCGCCGACGCCGACCGCCAGCGCGCAGAAGATCATCACGAGCGCACCGAAGGACTGCGTCGCCACCGTCGTCGCCCACACCGACGCCAGCGCCATCACCTTGCCGACGGACAGGTCGATCCCGCCCCCGATGATCACGAAGGTGACGCCGACGGTGAGCACGCCGATGATCGAGGCCGAGGTCAGCACGGTCAGCAGGTTCGACACCGTGGGGAAGGTCTGCGGCGCCGTCACGATCCCGACCACCGCGAGCAGCACCAGCACCGCGACGAGGCCCATGTTGCGCCCGGCCCCGCCCTCGAACAGCAGCCGCACCACGCGCGAGGGTTCGGGCCTCCCGGGCAGGGGCGCAGGGGTCGACGGCGCCTGCGCCCCGGACGTCGCCCCCGACGCTGCCCCGGACGCCGCCTCGGACGTCCGGCTCTGCTCGCTCATCACTGCACCTCCGTGGGACGTCCGTAGGCGACCACGTCCGCTCCCTCCATGACCAGGTCGAGCACCCGGTGCTCGTCGAGCTCCGCGGCCGGGCCGGTGTGCACGATCCGGCCCTCCCGCACCACCAGCACCCGGTCGGCCAGGCCGAGCACCTCGGGCACCTCGCTGGAGACCAGCACCACCGCCACGCCCTCGCCCGCGAGCCGGCGCACGAGCCCGTAGATCTCGCTGCGGGCGCCGACGTCGACGCCGCGGGTGGGCTCGTCGAGCAGCAGCACGTCGCAGCCGTGCAGCAGCCAGCGGGCCAGCACGACCTTCTGCTGGTTGCCGCCGGAGAGCGTGCGCGCGGGGCGGCGCGGGTCGGCGGGCCGGACGTCGAGCTGCGCGGTGACCACGCCGGCGTCGGCCAGCTCGGCCTCGCCGCCGAGGAACCCGCCGCGGGCGAAGCGGCGCAGCGCCGGCAGGGACACGTTGCGCATCACCGGCTCGTCGAGCAGCAGCCCCTGGCTCTTGCGCTCCTCCGGCGCGAGCCCGAGCCCGGCCCGGACGGCGGCGGGCACCGAGCCGCGCTTCAGCACGCGGCCGCGCACCCGGACCTCGCCCGTGTCGGCGCGCCGGGCCCCGTAGATCGTCTCGAGGATCTCCGAGCGGCCCGAGCCCACCAGGCCGGCGAGCCCGACCACCTCGCCCGCCCGCACCGCGAACGACACGTCCGCGAACTCGCCCGCACGCCCCAGCCCCTCGACCTCGAGCACGACCTCGCCGGCCCCGCCGGCCGAGGGCGGGAACACGTACTCGATCGAGCGGCCGGTCATCAGCCGGATCACGTCGGCGGTCGGGGTGGTCCGGGCGGGGAGGTTCCGGGCGACGGTCCGGCCGTCCTTCAGCACGGTGACCCGGTCGCCGATCTCGCGGATCTCCTCGAGCCGGTGGGAGATGTAGACGACGGCCACGCCGTCCGCGGTCAGCTCGCGGATGACCCGGAAGAGGTTGCGCACCTCCTCGGGGTCGAGCACCGCCGAGGGCTCGTCCATGACGATCAACCGGGCGTCCCGGGCCAGCGCGCGGGCCATGCTGACGATCTGCTGGCCGGCGGCGGAGAGGTCGCCGAGCTCGCGGCGGGGCGGGATCTCCGGGTGGCCGAGGCGGGTGAGCAGCCGCCGGGCGGTCCGCTCGGCGTCGCGCGGGCGGGTGAAGCCGAGCCGGGCGGGTTCGTGGCCCAGGACGACGTTCTCCGCGACCGACAGCCCGGGGACGAGGTCGAGCTCCTGGTGGATGGTGGCGATGCCCGCGGCGTCGGCGGCGTGCGGCGAGCCGAAGGTGACCGGGGCGCCGTCCCACGTGATCGCGCCCGCGTCCGGCCGGTGGGCGCCGGCCAGCACCTTGATCAGCGTCGACTTGCCGGCGCCGTTCTGCCCGAGCAGGCAGTGGACCTCGCCGGGGGCGACGTCGAGGTCGACGCCGTCGAGCGCGCGCACACCGGGGAAGGTCTTCACGATCCCGCGCATCGTCAGCAGTGACGCCACGGGGGGAAAGTAGAAGCGTTGACCAGCGCCGTGCAACGACCGAATAATGCCCTTTCCGGCTATTTTTCGGATGATATCGGGGCGTGACAATGGCGTTGCCGCACTCGACGACACCCCGGGCCACGCTGCCCGGTTCCGCCCTGCTGCCGGCGCTGCGGCTGAGCGCCCCGCCGCAGTCCGGGCGCCTCGACCCGGCGCTGCTGCTCAGCACGGTCGCCCGGCTCGTCGCGTCGGGCACCGCGCTCAGCAAGGCCGACCTGGTCGCCGCGACCGGTCTGGCCAGGACCACGGTGAGCACCGCCGTCGACGAGCTGCTCGCCGGCGGGCTGCTCCGGGTCGACGGGCTGCGGCCGACGGCCGGCCGGGGCCGTCCCGCGGACCGGCTCGCCCTCGCCGCCGGGGGCGGGCGCGTCCTGGTCGCCGACGTCGGCGCGCGGGGCGCGCACCTCGCCGTGACCGACCTCGGCCAGCGGGTGCTGGCGCACACCCACATCGACCTCGACGTCACGGACGGGCCGGAGACCGTGCTCCGGATGGTGGAGACCGAGCTCACCCGGCTCCGCGGCGGCTCGACGGTGCCCGCCCGGGCGGTCGTGATCGGCCTGCCCGGGCCGGTCGACAACCACCTGGGGATCCCGGTGCGGCCGCCGATCATGCCCGGCTGGCACGCCTACCCCGTCACGGCCCGGCTCCAGCAGACGTTCGGCTGCCCGGCCGTGCTGGAGAACGACGTGAACCTGCGTGCGCTCGGCGAGGCCCGGGCGCTGCCACCGGACCAGATCCCGCTGCTGTTCGTGAAGGTGGGCACCGGGATCGGCGGGGGGCTCGTGACCGGCGGGGGCTCGCTGCACCACGGCGCGGACGGCGCGGCCGGCGACATCGGGCACGTGCGCGTGCGCGGGGCGCCCGACGACGCGTGCGTGTGCGGCAACGTCGGCTGCATCGAGGCCGTCGCCTCGGCCGGGGCCATCGCGCGCCGCCTCGGCCACCGCGACGAGGCGCCCTCGATCGCCGAGGTCCGGGCGATGCTCGGCCGCGGCGACGCCCGCGCCGTCGCCGCCGTCCGCGAGGCGGCGGGGCTGATCGGCGAGCTCGTCGCGACCCTCGTCCACCTCTACAACCCGGCCCGCGTGACGATCGGCGGCTCACTCACCGCGGCCAGCGACGAGCTGCTCGCCGGCGTCCGCAGCGTCGTCTACCAACGCGCGCTCCCCCTGGCCACCCGCAACCTCGTGCTCACCAACAGCGTGCTCGGGGAGTACGCGGGGGTCGCGGGCGCGACGGTCCTGGGGATCGAGCGGGTGCTCTCCGCGGAGTCCGTCGGCCTCCTCCTGGGCGCCTGAGCCCCCGCGAGTCGCGAGCTCCCGCACCGCGGGTCGGCAGCTCACGCACCGCGAGTCGGCGGTTTCATGCGTCCGAGTCGCACATCCCGGGAGCTCCCGGGATGTGCGACTCGGTGCACCGGAAGTGCCGACTCGCGGGTCAGACGGTGGCGGGGGCGGCCTCGCTGGTGGTGAGGTTGCGGCCCGTGCGGGGGTCGAAGACCTGCAGCTTGGAGGTGTCCACCCACACGTCGACCGACTGGCCCTCGCTGGCGTGGGAGGCGGCGGAGAGGCGGGTCACCAGCGAGCCCGCGTCGCCGCCCGGGACGTCCGCGGTGCCCGCGTCGGCGGCCAGCTCGGCGAGCTCGTCCGAGGTCGCCTGCTCCTCCACCGTGAAGTAGGCGAACTTGTCCGAGCCCATCGACTCCAGCACGTCGACCTGGGCGGTGAACGTCGAGCCCTGGTGGCGGACGCCCTCGTCGATCAGGGCGGCGTCCTCGAAGTGCTCCGGCCGGATGCCGACGATCACGTCCCGCTCCGCCCCCGACGCGGACAGCGTCCGGCGCAGCTCGTCGGTGAGCGCGAGGTCGCCGAGGGCGGTGCGGAGCGTGTCGTTCTCCAGCCGCGCGGGCAGGAAGTTCATGGCCGGCGAGCCGATGAACCCGGCGACGAACAGGTTGGCGGGGTGGTCGTAGAGGTGCTGCGGCGAGCCGATCTGCTGGACCACGCCACTGCGCATGACGACGATCCGGTCCCCCAGCGTCATGGCCTCGGTCTGGTCGTGCGTGACGTAGACCGTGGTCGTCTCCAGCCGTTGCTGCAGCTTCGACACCATCGTGCGCATCTGCACGCGCAGCTTGGCGTCGAGGTTCGACAGCGGCTCGTCCATGAGGAAGGCCTTGGGGCTGCGGACGATCGCGCGGCCCATCGCGACGCGCTGGCGCTGGCCGCCGGACATGTTGGCGGGCCTGCGGTCCAGGTGCTGGGTGAGGTCGAGGATCGTGGCGGCGTCCGTGACCTTGCGGTCGATCTCGGCCTTGTCGACCTTGGCCAGCTTGAGCGGGAAGGCCATGTTCTCCCGCACCGTCATGTGCGGGTAGAGCGCGTAGGACTGGAACACCATCGCGATGTCGCGGTCCTTCGGCGCGCGCTCGTTCATGCGCTGGCCGCCGATGCGCAGCTCGCCCTCGGAGATGTCCTCCAGCCCGGCGATCATGTTGAGGGTCGTGGACTTCCCGCAGCCGGAGGGGCCGACGAGGATGATGAACTCGCCGTCGGCGATCTCGATGTTGACGTCGTCGGCGCCGAGGGTGCCGTCGGGGTACCGCTTGTAGACGTGGTCCAGGACGATGTCGGCCATCGGGTTATCCCTTCACTGCGCCGGAGGTCAGCCCGGCGACGATCCGGCGCTGGAAGAACAGCACGAAGACGATGATCGGAATGGTGAGCAGCACGGCCGCGGCCGCGATCGACCCGGTCGGCTCGGCGAACTGCGAGGCGCCGGTGAAGTTCGCGATCGCCACCGTCGCCGTCTGCGAGCGGCTGGTCGACGTCAGCGAGATCGCGAACAGGAAGTCGTTCCAGCAGAAGATGAACACCAGGATCGCCGTGGTGAACACGCCCGGCGCGGCCAGCGGGACGATGACCGAGCGGAAGGCCTGCAGCGGTGTGGCGCCGTCCATCTTCGCCGCCTTCTCCAGCTCCCACGGGATCTCCCGGAAGAAGGCGGAGAGCGTGTAGATCGCCAGCGGCAGCGCGAAGGTGATGTACGGCAGGATCAGGCCGAGCCAGGTGTCGAAGATGCCGATCCCGCGGAAGATGTCGAACAGCGGGCTGACCAGCGAGATCTGCGGGAACATCGCGATCAGCAACGAGACGCCGACGAGGACCTTCTTGCCCGGGAAGTCCAGCCGGGCGATGGCGTAGGCCGCCATCGTGCCGATGACGACGGCGAGCACCGTCGAGATCAGCGCGATGCCGATCGAGTTGACCAGGGCGGACGTGAAGAGCCCGATCTGGAAGATCTGCGCGTAGTTGTCCAGCGTCCAGCTGCGCGGGAAGAAGTTCCCGTCCGTGATCGTGTCGGTGGTCTTGAAGCTCAGCGACAGGATCCACAGGACCGGCACCAGCGCGTAGAGCAGCACGACCAGGTCGGCGACCGCCCACCAGGTCTTCTTCTGCCCCTCGGACATGCCCGCGCCCTTGGACGAGCCCTTCGTCGGAGCGGCCGGCCGGGACTCCACTGCTGGGCTGGTCGTGCTGGCCATCAGCGCTTCCCCTCGTCGGACCCGGGCGCCGCCGCGCCGAATATCTTGATGAACAGGAACGCGATCAACGCGACGGCGATGAAGATCAGGACGCTGATCGCCGAGCCTATGCCCAGGTTGAAGGCCTTGAACAGGTTGTCGTAGCCGAGCATGGACACCGAGCCGGTGCCGTTGGACCCCTGCGTGAGGATGTAGATGTTGTCGAACACGCGGAAGGCGTCGAGCGTGCGGAACAGCAGCGCGACCAGGATGGCCGGCTTCATCATCGGCAGGATGATCCGGGTGAGCCGCTGCCACGGCCCGGCGCCGTCGACCTGGGCGGCCTTGAGCAGGTCGTCCGGCACGAGGGCGAGGCCGGCCATGAGCAGCAGCGCCATGAACGGCGTGGTCTTCCAGACCTCCGCGAGGATGATCAGCGCGATCGCCGAGACCTGGCCGGTCAGCGGCGCCGCACCCTCCGGCAGCATCGCCGCGAGGTAGCCCTTGTCCGGCGTCCAGGCGAACTGCCAGCTGAACGCCGCGACCACCGTGACGATGCCGTAGGGGATGAGCACGACCGTCCTGGTCAGGCCGCGCCCGACGATCGTGCGGTGCATGACCAGCGCCAGGGCCAGGCCGAGCACGAACTCGATCGCCACCGAGACGATCGTGATGATCATCGTGACCAGGAAGGCGCGCCACCAGTACTCCGACGTCAGCACGGCGGCGTAGTTGGCGAAGCCGGCGAACGCGCGGTCCGCCGGGAACCGCAGGTCGTAGCGCTGGAAGGACAGCCAGAGCGCGTAGACGATCGGGTACGCCGTGACCGCGACCATGATGATCGCGGCGGGCGCGCAGAGCAGGAGCCCGAGGCGACGCTCGGCCTTCTTGCCCTCCGACAGCTCCGGCTTGCCCTTGCGGTGGGAGACCGGCGCGGACCTGGTCTCCGACGACACGGTCGGTGCAGCCATCACGGCACCAGCCCTTCCGAGTTCTGCGCGCGGACGATCTGGTCGGCGAGCTCGGCCGGCACGGCGGCGGGGTCGATGTCCGCGGGCGGGTTGAGCAGATCCGAGATCACGATCGAGATGCTCTGGTAGGCGGCCGTCTTGGGCCGCACGCTCGCGTTGTCCAGCGACTCCTTGATGGCCTGCCAGGCCGGGTACTCCTGCTGGAACGCGGGGTCCGAGTACAGCGCCTCCAGCGTGGGCGGGACACCGCCGTCGACGGCGTTGCGCAGCTGGTTCTCCCTGTTGCGCAGGCACTGCACGGCCTCGAACGCCAGGTCCTTGTGCAGCGAGGTGCTGCTCACGCCGAGGTTCAGGCCACCGATCGTGACCTTGGCGGGCTCGCCCGGGTTCACCGACGGGTACGGCGCCCACTTGAACACGTCCACGACCTGGCGGCCGGTGTCCGTGGCGGCGGGCCTGCCCTGCTCGTCGATGAAGGTGCCGCCACCGCCGCCGTCCGGCGGCGGGGTGTTGATCGAGGCGTAGACGAACGGGTAGTTGATCTGGAAGGCGGCGGTGCCGGCCTCCATCGCCAGCCGGCCGTCGTTCTCCTTGGCCACCGACAGCGACGGGTCCGCCGCGGGCGACGACGCCACCCGCTTCATGATCGTCGCGGCCTCCTCCGCGTCCCCCGACCCGGGCTGCTCGGCGATGAGGACCTTGCCGCTCTCGTCGACGATCTGGCTGCCGGCGCTGTTGACGAGCGTGTTGAACCAGACCGTGAGGCCCTCGTACTGCGCGCCCTGGACCTCGATGTAGGAGGGCAGACCCTTCTGGTGCAGCGCCTCGGACATCTGGATCATCTCGTCCCACGTCTTCGGCGGGGTGGGCACGAGGTCCGACCGGTACCAGAGGATCTGGGTATTGGTGTTGAGCGGGGCGGCCCAGAGGTCGCCCTGGTAGGTGCCGGTCTCGAGCGGGCCGGCGAGCGTGCCCTGCTCGACCTGGCTCCGCACCGCGGGCGGGAACTTCTCCAGCCACCCGGCCTTCGCGAACTCGGCGGTCCAGGTGACGTCGATGCCGACGATGTCGACGGCGGTGTCACCCGCCACGAGCCGGCGGGCGAGCTGCAGCCGTTGGTCGTCCGCGCCCTTGGGCAGGGTCTGCTGGGCGATCGTGTACCGGCCGTTCGCGGCCGTGGTGCAGTCCTCGGCCGCCTGGGCGTACTGGGTGGCGCCGTCCGCCGGTGTGTAGAAGTTGAGGGTCGGCGGCCCGGCCGCCTCGGCCCCGCACCCGGCCAGCACCGCCGCGGCGAGCACGGCACTGCCGGCGGCGGCCCAGCGACGCCCGCGGCGGCGCCTCCCGCCCGGCCCGTCGGCCCTCCCGCCCCGCGCTCCCGGCGGCTGCCCCATCCCGGCCTCCCGTTCCGGCGACGCGCAGGCGCCGGTACGGACTCGGCGGCGTCGCACACGTGTGACCCCGGTCACGATGAGCGACCGGTAGAGGCAACCTATGTCGGGTTCGGGCACCCCGCAATCCGAGATCGCGGCAGTGACCAAGCCGAGACCTGATCACACCGAGATGGACGCGAACGGACGAGTCCGGCTTGCGCTCAGGCGCCGGCGGCGGTACCCATCGCCAGTTTCGCCAGCAGCTCGCGGGCCTTCTCCGCGTTGCGCGGCTGGCACAGCACGTCGTACCGGCCGGCGACCATCTGGCTGGCCGAGGTGAAGTCGCGGCGGCCGCGGGTGCCCCAGTACTGGGCCGCCGCGAAGGCCAGGCCGAACACGATGCCGCCGAGCAGGGCGACCACGATCCGGACGACGCCGCCGCCCCCGGTGCTGAACAGGCTGAGCAGCAGGCCCACGAACAGACCGAACCAGGCGCCGGAGGCCGCGCCCGAGAGGAGCACGCGCCCCCAGGTCAGCCGCCCGACGATCCGCTCGACGAGCATCAGGTCGACGCCGACGATCGTCACGTCCCGCACGGGGAAGTCGCTGTCGGCGAGATGGTCGACCGCCCGCTGCGCCTCCTCGTAGGTGGCGTACGAGCCGACCGGCCAACCGGTGGGCGGGGTGGGCAGGTTGGGCAGGCCCGGTGCGGGCTGTCCGCTGCCGCCGAACGGGGTGGTCACGGGCTCTCTCCTCGGTACGGCCGACTGGACACCTCGGACATCTCGGTGCCCATGATGTCAACGACCGGGGCCGCGCCGAAGTGCCCTCGCCCTGGTCACGATAGAGGCACGCGGCCGGAACCGCTGCGGTGCGGGCCATGGTCGTCCGGCCGCCCCGGCGGCTCCCCCGCCGCCCCGCACGGCCGCCTGCCCTCGTCCGGTTCGCCCGGCTCCCTCGGCCACCCGGTCGAGTTGCGCCGTTCGGAGGTATTGGTGCACGACCGGCGATACGTACCGTGGAATTCGGGGAGCGAGTGCGAGTACGGCCGGGGGAAATCCGACGGGGAATTCCGGGACGGCCCGAGTGTGCCCGAGAAATCGGTGCTCGGGGCGGCGATCCGCCGTACCCGCCGACGGGGGTGTGGGTCATGATCGTGTTGTCGTCGGTCGGGGAGATCCTCGTGGCGGCGCCGGACGCCACGGGTGAGGGGCCCTCCGGCCTGCTGGTCCTGCTGTGGCTGGCCGGCCTCGCCGCAGCGGGATACGTCGTCTCCGTGATCCTCCATCCGTACAAGCCGTGCCCGAGGTGCAAGGGCAATCCGCGGAAATTCGGTGCCGTGTACACCAAGTCCTTCCGATTGTGTCCCCACTGCGAAGGACGCGGCCGGGTCCGTCGTTTCGGAGCGGGCCGCGAATAGGGCCGGACCGTCCTTTCGGGTCGGGCGGTGGTCCGTCCACCCCGGCCGGTGGCTACGGTCGCGCCGTGGAGTTCGAGGGGGAGGCCCGGGAGGCGGACGGGCCGGACCGGGCGTGGGTCGACGAGGCGGTGCGCCGGGTCGAGGCGGATGCGAACCGCTCCGCGGACACCCACCTGCACGTGCTGCCGATGCCCGCGGCCTGGGGCGTCGACGTCTACCTGAAGGACGAGTCCGTGCACCCGACCGGCAGCCTCAAGCACCGGCTGGCCCGCTCGCTGTTCCTGTACGCGCTGGTCAGCGGCCGGATCGGACCGCACACCACGGTCGTCGAGGCCAGCTCGGGCTCCACCGCGGTGTCCGAGGCCTACTTCGCCCGGCTGATCGGGGTGCCGTTCGTGGCCGTCATGCCGCGCTCGACGAGCCCGGAGAAGATCGCGCTGATCGAGCGGCAGGGCGGGCGTTGCCACTTCGTGGAGCACGGGGTGCAGGTCTCAGCGGAGGCGGAGCTCGCGGAGCCGACCATCTCCGCGGAGGCGGAGCTCGCGGAGCCGACCATCTCCGCGGAGGCGGAGCTCGCGGAGCCGACCATCTATACCGAGGCCGAGCGACTCGCGGCGGAGTGCGGCGGGCACTACCTCGACCAGTTCACCCACGCCGAACGAGCAACGGACTGGCGGGGCAACAACAACATCGCCGAGTCGATCGTCGCCCAGCTGGCACAGGAGCGGTACCCGGTCCCGGACTGGGTCGTGGTGGGCGCCGGCACCGGCGGGACGTCGGCGACGATCGGCCGCTACCTGCGCTACCGCCGGCTGCCGACCCGGCTCGCCGTGGTCGACCCCGAGAACTCGGCGTTCCTGCCCGGCTGGGCCAGCGGCGCGGCGGAGTACGCCACCGGCCGGCCCGGCCGGATCGAGGGCATCGGCCGGCCGCGGATGGAACCCAGCTTCGTCCCCGGGGTGATCGACCTGATGCTCCCGGTGCCCGACGCCGCCAGCATCGCCGCCGTGCGCCACCTGCACGAGCGCACCGGGCACTTCGCGGGCGGGAGCACGGGCACGAACCTGTGGGGCGTCTACACCCTGGTCGCGCGGATGCTGGCCGAGGGCAGGCGCGGCAGCCTGGTGACCCTCATCTGCGACGGCGGCGAGCGCTACCGCCACAGCTACTACGACGACGACTGGGTCGCCGCCCAGGGCCTCGACCTCGCCCCGTACACGGAGCGGATCGAGCGGTTCCTGGAGACGGGCGTGCTGTAGGAGCCCCGAGAACGCGGAGGCCCCGCCGGGTCGCGGCGGGGCCTCACGGCGGGGACTCACGCGCTCAGCGGGAGCGGTACTCCTTGAGCAGGCCCCGGGAGATGATCGTCTTCTGGATCTCGCTGGTGCCCTCGCCGATCAGCAGGAAGGGCGCCTCGCGCATCAGCCGCTCGATCTCGTACTCCTTCGAGTAGCCGTAGCCGCCGTGGATCCGGAAGGCCTCCTGGGTGACCTCGGCGCAGTACTCGCTGGCGAGCAGCTTCGCCATGCCGGCCTCGACGTCGTTGCGCTCGCCGCGGTCCTTGAGCCGGGCCGCGTTGACCATCATCAGGTGCGCGGCCTCGACCTTCGTGCCCATCTCGGCGAGCTTGAACGCGATGGCCTGGTGCTCGGCGATCGGCTTGCCGAAGGTGCTGCGCTGCTGGGCGTACTCCACGGCCAGCTCGAAGGCGCGGATCGAGATGCCGCAGGCACGGGCGGCGACGTTGACCCGGCCGACCTCGACGCCGTCCATCATGTGCGAGAAGCCCTTGCCGGGCTCACCGCCGAGGATCTGCGCCGCCGGGATCCGGAAGCCGGAGAACACGGCCTCGGTGGTGTCGACGCCCTTGTAGCCCATCTTGTCGATCTTACCGGGAATGGTGAGGCCCGGCGCGACCTCGCCGAAGCCGGACGGCTTCTCCACCAGGAAGGTCGTCAGGTTCTGGTAGGGCTTCGGCTGCCCGAGGTCGGTCTTGACCAGCAGCGCGATCAGGTTCGACGAGCCACCGTTCGTCAGCCACATCTTGGCGCCGTCGATGACGTAGTCGTCGCCGTCCTGCTTGGCACGGGTCTTGATCGCCGCAACGTCCGAGCCGAGGTCCGGCTCGGACATCGAGAAGGCGCCCCGGGTCTCCCCCAGCGCCATCTTCGGCAGGTACTTCTGCTTCTGCTCCTCGGTGCCGTGGTGCATCAGCATGTACGCCACGATGAAGTGCGTGTTGATCACGCCGGAGACGCTCATCCACCCGCGGGCGATCTGCTCGACGACCAGGGCGTAGGTCAGCAGGGACTCGCCCAGGCCGCCGTACTCCTCCGGGATGGTGAGGCCGAACAGCCCCATCTCCTTCATCCCGTCGACGATGTCCTGCGGGTAGGCGTCCTCGTGCTCGAGGGCGGTGGCGTGCGGGATGATCTCCTTGTCCACGAACGTGCGGACGGTGGAGACGATCTCCTCCTGCACGTCCGTGAGACCGGCGGTCTGGGCCAGGCGGGCCATGGTTCCTCCTCGCTGAAGTCGTGCGCTACCGGGCCCTCACGCCTCCGGCGGGGTCCACTTGTCCGTGCGCTGCATACCCGCGGCACGGCCCTTGCCCGAGATCACCAGGGCCATCTTGCGGGAGGCCTCGTCGATCATCTCGTCGCCGAGCATCGCGGCACCCCGCTTGCCGCCGGCCTCGGAGGTGAACCACTCGTACGCGTCGAGGATGTTCTCGGCGTGGTCGTAGTCCTCCTGCGACGGGCTGAAGGTCTCGTTGGCCGCCTCGATCTGGCCGGGGTGCAGCACCCACTTGCCGTCGAAGCCCAGGGCCGCGGATCGGCCGGCGACCCGGCGGAAGCCGTCGACGTCCTTGATCTGCAGGTACGGGCCGTCGATGGCCTGCTTGTCGTGCGCGCGGGCCGCCATCAGGATCGACATGAGGATGTGGTGGTAGGCGTCGCCCACGTCGTAGCCGGGCGGCTGCTCGCCCACGACCAGGGACTTCATGTTGATCGACGCCATGAAGTCCGCCGGGCCGAAGATGATCGTCTCGACGCGCGGGCTCGCGGTGGCGATCTCGTTGACGTTGGTCAGGCCCAGGGCGTTCTCGATCTGCGCCTCGATGCCGATCTTCCCGACCTCGTAGCCCAGGGACCTCTCGATCTGCGTCATCAGCAGGTCGAGGGCGACGACCTGCTGCGGCGTCTGCACCTTCGGCAGCATGATCGCGTCGAGGTTGGCACCCGCGCCCTCGACGACCTCGACGACGTCCCGGTAGGTCCACTCGGTGGTCCAGTCGTTGACCCGGACCACGCGGGCCTTCTCGCCCCAGCCGCCCTCGTTCAGCGCGGCGACGATGGTCTTGCGGGCGCCCGGCTTGGCCAGCGGGGCGCAGGCGTCCTCGAGGTCCAGGAAGACCTGGTCGGAGTCCAGCGTCCGCGCCTTGTCGATGAACTTCTGGCTCGAGCCCGGCACCGCCAGGCAGGACCGGCGGGGGCGGAGCGGGCGGGTGCTCTCGGACGTCACTGTCGTACTCCTCGTCGCTGATCGGGGCCGCTAGGGATGCTGGCACGTCCGGGCCCCCAGCGCGCCGTCAGGTGATTGGTTTCTCACCCACACAAGGTGGCCGGGGGTTACCAGCCGGTACCACCCCTCCGACCGGACGGTCGAGGTGGGGGGTGCGGGTCGGCGCTGTCGTGCCGGTGTCCCGCATCCCCGCGGTGGGCGTGCCCACACCCGCCGGGGCCGTGTCACACCCGACGGGGTCCGGGCGGGCGGCTGGGTGTGGGCGTAGGCCGCACACCCGTGACGGACGGGCCACACCAGCCGCCGCGCGGGCGGGCCGTGTCCCCGCACACGCGCCGTTGTCGTCCCACCCCCGCGGTCGTCGTGCCACACCCGCTATGGCGCGGCCACACACCTCCAAGGACGGCGGCACACCCCGTCGACGGCGTGTACGACGCCGGAACGGGTGTGCGACACCCCCGGGCCGCCGCGACTCCCCCGACTCGCCACCCCGCCAGTCCGCCGGCCGCGAGCGGGCCCGGGAGGGGCGCGGAGTGCGGAGCGGACGGCGGCAGGACGAGCTGAACGAGCCGGCGCCGTGCAGAGGCGTCCGGCCCCGCAGGCCGGACCTCTCGGGCCCGCACACCCGCCGACGCGCCATACACCCCGTCGACGGGGTGTTCGGCGAACGCCAGGGGTGTGTGACCGCGCCGGAGCAGATGTGCGAGGGCGGGGCGGATGTGCGAGGGCGGAGCGGATGTGCGAGGGCGGAGCGGATGTGCGAGGGCGGAGCGGATGTGCGAAGGCGGAGCGGATGTGCGAAGGCGGAGCGGATGTGCGAAGGCGGAGCGGATGTGCGAAGGCGGAGCGGATGTGCGAAGGCGGAGCGGATGTGCGAAGGCGGAGCGGATGTGCGAAGGCGGAGCGGATGTGCGAAGGCGGAGCGGATGTGCGAAGGCGGAGCGGATGTGCGAAGGCGGAGCGGATGTGCGAAGGCGGAGCGGATGTGCGAAGGCGGAGCGGATGTGCGAAGGCGGAGCGGATGTGCGAAGGCGGAGCGGATGTGCGAAGGCGGAGCGGATGTGCGAAGGCGGAGCGGATGTGCGAAGGCGGAGCGGATGTGCGAAGGCGGAGCGGATGTGCGAAGGCGGAGCGGATGTGCGAAGGCGGAGCGGATGTGCGAAGGCGGAGCGGATGTGCGAAGGCGGAGCGGATGTGCGAAGGCGGAGCGGATGTGCGAAGGCGGAGCGGATGTGCGAAGGCGGAGCGGATGTGCGAAGGCGGAGCGGATGTGCGAAGGCGGAGCGGATGTGCGAAGGCGGAGCGGATGTGCTGGGCCCGAGTGGGTGGCCCGCGTCCGAGCGGATGCGAGACCGCACCGGAACCGCGATCGGACGCCCGACCGGAGGCCGCCGACCCGGTCGGCCTCGAGGCGCATCGGCACGACGCGCAGCCCAGGACGAGCGCAAGAGCGTGGAGGCAGGGATCAGGGCAGGGCGGTGAGCTCGCCCCGCGAGACCGGAACCACCCCGCCCCGCACCGTGGTGGCCACCGCGCGCCCGCCCTCGGCCCGCACCTCGACGTCGAGCCGCGAGGGGCGGCCGATCTCGGCGCCCTGGGCGATGGTGAAGGCGGAGGGTCCGTCGGGCTCGAGCAGCCCGCGGTCGGTGAGGAACACCCCGAGCGCGACGGCGGCCGACCCCGTCGCGGGGTCCTCGTCCACCCCGACTCCGGCGCCGAACATCCGCAGGTGCACCTGGCGGGCGTCGCCGGAGACGCTCGCGACCACGAGCCCGGTCAGCCCCTCGGTCTGTGCGCGGACGGCCTCGGCGTCGGGCGTCGCGCGGGCCACCGCGTCGGGCCGGACGAGCAGGAAGGCGAACGGCACGCCGGCCCCCGCGACGCCCGGGGCGGCGGCGCCGTCGACGTCGTCCGGGGTCAGCCCGGCCGCGGCGGCGAGCAGGGCGGCATCGAGGTCGTCGCCCACCTCCGGCCGTCCGCCCGCGACGCGCGCGCCGTCGGCGTCGACCGAGACCGGCAGCAGCCCGGCCCCGCACTCCTGGACGACGTCGCCGTGCCGGATCGCGCCGTCGCGCGCGAGGACCCAGGCCGCGCCGACGCTCGGGTGCCCCGCGAAGGGCAGTTCCACGGCCGGGGTGAAGATCCGCACGCGGTAGTCCGCCTCCGGGGTGGTCGGCGGCAGCGTGAACGCCGTCTCGGAGAGGTGGAACTCGGCGGCGATCGCCTGCATCGCCGCGCCCGAGGGCTCGTGCTGCTCGCAGCGGACCACGGCGAGCGGGTTGCCGGCGTAGGGGCGGTCGGTGAACACGTCGACGACGTCGAAGCGCAGGGTCGGCACGGGCCGAGCCTAGGAGACCGCCGAACGACCCGACCTGCTGCGCGACGCTCGAGGGGCACCCGCGCTGCGTTGTCGGCCTCACGGATACGCCCGGTACGAGCTGCGGCTCCGCCACCACCGGGTCACCGCTCGCGACGACCGGGTTCTACAGCTGTCTCCTCGGGCCGGCGACGGGAACCGGGCCTCCCGGAGACCGGGCCCCACCGACCCGACCGGCGGGTCCGGCGCCTCGGGTTGTCGCTCCGACCCCCGCCCCACCTGGGCCGACGGCCTACTCTGTGCCCATGGGCGCGGCGCGGATCTTCGTGGCACGGATGGCGGGCCTCGCCGTGTTCGGTCCCGACGGCGAGCGGATCGGCAAGGTGCGCGACGTCGTGACCACCCTGCGGCTCGACGCCACCCCGCCGCGGGTGCTCGGCCTCGTGGTGGAGCTGGGCAGCCGCCGGCGCATCTTCGTGCCGATGCTGCGCGTGGCCGACGTCGACCCCGCGGCCGTCACCCTGGCCAGCGGCTCGGTCAGCCTGTCCGGCTTCCACCAGCGTCCCAACGAGACGCTCGTGCTCGGGCAGATGCTCGACGCGCCGGTCGCGATCCGCGAGTCCGGCGAGCCCGCCGTGGTGGTCGACGCGGCGATCGAGCCGACCCGCAGCCGGGACTGGGTGGTGAGCCGGCTCGCCGTGCGGACCGGTCCGCGCCGGCTCGGCCGCCGCAACCCGGTGCAGGTCCTGCCGTGGAGCGCGGTGCAGGGTCTGACCCTCTCCGACCGGCAGGGCACCGAGGGCCTGCTCGCGGTGTTCGACTCGATGCGCCCGGCCGACGTCGCCGCCGCCCTGTCCGAGCTGCCCCGCAAGCGCCAGCGCGAGGTCGTGGACGCGCTCGACGACGAGCGGCTGGCCGACGTGTTCGAGGAGCTGTCGGAGAACGACCAGCGCGTGCTGTTCGCGCACCTGGACTCCGAGCGGGCCGCGGACGTCCTGGAGGCCATGTCGCCGGACGACGCCGCCGACTTCCTGGGCGAGCTCGACGCCGAGGAGGCCAAACGGCTGCTCGCGCTGATGGAGCCCGAGGAGTCCGAGCCCGTCCGGCGGCTGTTGACGTACGAGACGCGCACCGCCGGTGGCCTCATGACGCCCGAGCCGATCGTGCTGCGGCCCGACGCGACCGTCGCCGAGGCGCTCGCGCACGTCCGCAACCCGGACGTGCCGCCCGCGCTGGCGAGCATGGTGTTCGTGTGCCGCCCGCCCTCGGCCACGCCGACCGGGCGCTACCTGGGGTGCGTGCACAGCCAGCGGCTGCTGCGCGAGGCGCCGTTCGAACTGGTCGCGGGGCTGGTCGACAGCGAGCTCGCCCGGCTCGAGCCGGACGCCTCGATCGAGGAGATCACCCGCTACTTCGCCACCTACAACCTGGTGGCGGGCCCGGTCGTCGACCCGGAGGACCACCTGCTCGGCGCGGTCACCGTCGACGACCTGCTCGACCACCTGCTGCCGGAGGGCTGGCGGGACCAGCCGGCCCTCGGGCACGTCGAGCCCGGGGTCGCCGAGCTCGCGCGCAACGGGACGGGACCCGCGAGGTCCGGACGGACGGGAGGCTCGCATGCCTGAGCTGCAGACGGGCCGCCGCCTCGACCAGCCGCTGCTCGGCCGTCGTCGGCTGGAGTTCGACCCGGACGGCTTCGCCAGCGCCGCGGAGCGCATCGCGCGCTTCCTCGGCACCGGCCGCTACCTGGCGATCCAGACCGTCATCGTGATCGTCTGGATCGGGCTGAACCTGGTCAGCTGGCACCTGCAGTGGGACCCGTACCCGTTCATCCTGCTCAACCTGGCCTTCTCCACCCAGGCGGCGTACGCGGCGCCGCTGATCCTGCTCGCGCAGAACCGGCAGGACGACCGGGACCGGATCGCCCTCGAGGAGGACCGTCGCCGCGCCGAGCGCACGAAGGCCGACACCGAGTACCTCGCCCGCGAGCTCGCGGCGCTGCGGCTGGCGGTCGGCGAGGTCGCCACCCGCGACTACCTGCGCGGCGAGCTGGAGCGGCTGGGCCAGAACCTCGAGGCCACCGTGGAGGCCGCGGTGCGCGGCGAGGACACGGACAAGCGCCCGGAGAAGCGGGAGGCCAAGCCCGCCCGCCGCCGCTGATCAGCTGACGACCAGCCGGGAGCAGATCCGTTCGAGCGCGGCCAGGTCGTCGGCGTCGAGGCGGCGGGCGAAGTGGCTCGTCACCCCGCGCAGGTGGGTGCGCGAGGCGGTCCGCAGCCGGTCCAGGCCGGCCGGGGTGAGCCCCGCGGTGACCCCCCGGCCGTCGGACGCGACCCGTGCGCGGCGCACGAGCCCGGCCCGCTCCAGCCGGTCGACGAGCCGCGTGACCCCGGACCGGGAGAGCAGCACGGCGTCGGCCAGCTCCGTCATCCGCAGTCTTCGCCCGGGTGCCTCCGCGAGCTGGACCAGCACGTCGTAGGCCGCCAGCGAGAGCTCCTGCTCCGCGACGAGTTCGGTCTCCAGCGCCCGGGTGATCGTGGCGTGCGCCCTGAGGAACGCCCGCCACGCCGCCATCTCCTCCGGCCTGGGCACGACGTGCGCCGACCGGTCCTTCCCCCCGTGCGCGGACCGCGTGGTGCGCAGGCTGTCGGATCCAGCCCGCCCTTCGGCGATGTCCGTCACGTCCGTAGATGCTACGGACGCGAGAGCGCGGACGGCACCGCACGTAGCATGGGAAGCGACAGGCCGTGAACCCTCTCGCGGCACTCGTCGACGAGGAAGGTTCAGCGGAGACCCAGATGTCCCTCATGGGAAACACCAGCACCGAGGCCGTCGAGCAGGCGATCCGCGCCGCGCTGAGCAAGGTCGAGGACCCCGAGATCCGCAAACCGATCACCGAGATCGGCATGGTCAAGGGCGTCACGGTGTCCCCGGACGGCGTCGCGCAGGTGGGCGTCTACCTCACGGTCGCCGGCTGCCCGATGCGGGACACCATCAACCGCCGGGTGACCGAGGCGGTGTCCGCCGTCCCCGGTGTGAGCGAGGTCCGCGTCGAGCTGGACGTGATGAGCGACGAGCAGCGGACGGCCCTGCGCCGCCAGCTGCGCGGCGACTCCGACGAGCCGGAGATCCCCTTCGCCCAGCCCGGCTCGTTGACCCGCGTCTACTGCGTGGCCTCCGGCAAGGGCGGCGTCGGCAAGTCCTCGGTCACCGTGAACCTGGCCGCGGCGATGGCCGCGAAGGGCCTGCACGTCGGCGTGGTCGACGCGGACATCTACGGGCACTCGATCCCGCGGATGCTCGGCGCGGCGGACCGGCCGACCAAGGTCGACAACATGATCATGCCGCCGCAGGCGCACGGCGTGAAGGTCATCTCGATCGGCATGTTCGTCGCCGACAACACTCCGGTCGTGTGGCGCGGCCCGATGCTGCACCGCGCGCTGCAGCAGTTCCTGGCGGACGTGTTCTGGGGCGACCTGGACGTCCTGCTGCTGGACCTGCCCCCCGGCACCGGCGACATCGCGATCTCCACCGCGCAGCTCATCCCGAACGCCGAGCTGCTCGTGGTCACCACCCCGCAGCAGGCCGCGGCCGAGGTGGCCGAGCGGGCGGGCTCGATCGCCCTGCAGACCCGGCAGCGGATCGCCGGCGTGGTCGAGAACATGTCGTGGCTGGAGATGCCCGACGGCTCGCGGATGGAGGTCTTCGGGTCGGGCGGCGGCCAGACCGTCGTCGACCGGCTGACCCGGGCGCTCGGCGCGCAGGTCCCGCTGCTCGGCCAGGTGCCGCTCGAGCCGGGCGTGCGCGAGTGCGGCGACTCCGGCACCCCGATCGTGCTGCGCAGCCCGGACACGGCCGCGGCGCAGGTGCTCACCGGGATCGCCGACACGCTCACGGTCCGCTCCCGCGGGCTGGCCGGGATGAGCCTGGGCCTCTCCCCCGTCCGCAGGTGATCTCGCGAGCCGGGCGCTGAACGCGGGTCGGCGAGTTCGTCGGTCGGTCACGAGCCGTCCGGGACCCGTACTGCCGACCGGCCGGGCAGGGCGACCGCGCACACCAGGGCGGCCAGCAGTGCGGCGGCGAACACACCGAGGACGTTCCGGTGCTCGCCGAGGACGGCGGAGCGGTCGCCGGTGAGGTCGACCAGGCGCCCGAGCAGGGCGACGCCGACGACCCCGCCGAGGTAGCGCATCGTCGACCCGATGCCGGCGGCGGCGCCGCTGCGCTCGCGCGGGACGGCGGCCAGCGACGCGGTCTGCGCGGCGGGGGTGGCCAGCCCGATGCCGAGACCGAGCAGGGCGAGCGGAAGCACCAGTTGCCGCAGGGAGGACAGGTCCCCCGCCGCCAGCAGGCCCACCGCAGCGAGGCAGGCGACGGCCCCGCCGACCGCGACCGGCCGCGGCCCGACACGGTCGGTGAGCCGCCCGGCGACCAGGGAGGCGAGGACGACCGCGGCCATCATCGCGACGAGGAGCCGACCGGTCGCGGCCGCGTCGGTCGCGAGCAGCGCGGCGAGCACCTGCGGCAGCTCGAACAGCAGCGTGTACATCACCAGGTTCTGCAGCGCGACGAGCAGCGACCCGGCGGTGAAGGCCGCCGAGCGGAACAGCCCGAAGGCCAGGACCGGGTCGGTGGCCCGCCGCTCCCACCACACGAACGGCACGAGAAGTGCCACGCAGGTGACCAGGAGGGCGACGCCGGCCGTTCCGGTCGCCTCCAGGCCCACGACCAGCGCAGCCAGTGTCGCCGTGAGCAGGATGCTTCCGAGCACGTCGAACCGCGCGCGGTCCTGCGGTTCCGCCTCCCGCCGGCGGGCGGTGGCCACGAGCAGGGCGACGATCCCGATCACGGGCAGGTTGACCGCGAAGATGCTGGGCCACCCGAAGGCGCGCACGAGTTCGCCACCGACCACGGGCCCGATACCGGCTGCCAGCGACATCATGGCCCCGAACAGGCCGAACGCGCGGCCGCGCCGCTGCGCGGGCAGCTCGATCCGCAGCAGGGCCACGGTCGCCGGGACGATCGCGGCCCCGCCCGCCGCCATCAGCACACGGGCCACCGCGAGCACGCCGAGTGCTCCGGCGATCAGTCCGAGTACGGCGCCGGCTGCCACCAGCACCTGGCCGAGGGCGAGCATCCGCCAGTGGCCCAGGCGGTCGCCGAGCTTGCCGCCCGGACTCTGCAGCACGATCGCGGCGACGAGGTAGCTGGCCACGACGGCCTGCGCCACCGTCCCGGGCGGTCGGGCGAACTCGCGGGCGATCTCCGGCAGGGCCACCGCGATCATGGTGGAGTTGAGCGGCATCAGTGACGAGGCGAGCAGGGCCGCGCCGAGCGACCGCCCGACGTGGGGATCAGCCACCGGTGATCGGCCGTCGTTGCAGGAGGAACACGGCACCGCCGGAGAAGGCGAACTCGATGTCGTGCTCCGTCGTGCCGTAGACCGCGTCGCACGCGCCGGCCAGCGCGTGCAGCGCGGCGAGCTGCGAGTCGTCCAGACAGGGCGCGTGCACCGCCTGCCCGGCGACCACCACCTCCTCGGTACCCGCCGGACCGGCGCGGAGCGCCACGTCCTTCTCCCCCGTCGCCCGCTCGAGCACCCGGCCCTCGGCGTCGAGCCGGTACCGGTCCGGCACCACCAGACCGGCGACGACGGCCTCGCCGAGGCCCCAGCTCGCCTCGATCACCCGCTCCGCGGCACCGGTGACGGGGTTGCGGGTGAACAGCACCCCCGCGACGTCCGCCGGAACGAGCTCCTGGATCACCACGCCCATCCGGCAGGGGCCGAGGCCCAGCCGACCGCGATAGGCGCGGGCGACTGCCGCATCGCCGGAGGCGTGCACCCGCCGGACGGCCGCCACCACGGCCTCGGGCCGGCTCACGCCCAGGACGGTGCTGTGCGCGCCCGCGAAGCTGGCCGCACCGGAGTCCTCGCCCACGGCGCTGGACCGGACCGCGCGCGGGCCGCCGTCCGTGCAGGCGGCGGCCAGCGCCGCCAGCGCCTCCGGGTCCTCGCGTACCACCGCCTCGACGGCGTCGACGGACAGCGCGAAGCCCGCCGGCACGGGGAGCCGGGCCCGGGCGGCCACCCCGAGCGCCACCGCCTTGCCCCCGAACACGGCCTGGTCGGTGGCCTCGGGGAGCGGAATCAACAGGAGCATGCCGCCCTCACCTCAACAGCCGCACCTCGCCCGTGGTCCCGTCGACCCGCACGCGCGCGCCGTCCGGGATCAGCCGGGTGGCTTCGCGGGTCCCGACCACGCCCGGGATCCCGTACTCCCGGGCCACGATCGCGGCGTGGCTGAGCTGGCCGCCCCGGTCGGTGACGACCGCTCCGAGCAGCGGCAGGACGACGGTGAAGTACGGAGAGGTCATCCGGGTGACGAGAACGTCACCGGGCTGGACGCGGTCGAAGTCGGTGCCGTCGGCGACCAGCCGGGCCGGACCCTCGTGGACACCCGTGTTGACCGCGAGCCCGTGGAGCACGGTCGCCGAGTTGGCGGTGTCCGGCACCCCGAACAAGTTGGACATCGCGGCGTCGACCGCGAGCGCGGCGCGCCGGGCCGGCTCGGGGAGCTCCTCCAGCGGGGGAGGTGGTGGCGGCGGCGGCCCGATGGTCGGCGGAGCGTCGTCGACGGTCCGCGTCGTCCGCCGCCGGAACCGTTCGGCGACCTCCTGCGTGGCCGGACCCGGCTCGCCCCGCAGCAGCGCCGTCAGTTCGGCGGCGTCCGCGTCGACGGCGTGCTCCGGATCGGCGAGCGCGCCCCGGGCGGCGAGCCGTCGCCCGGCCTCGAGCACGGCGCGGCGGGCGAGGCCGACGGCCCACCCGTCGGAATAGGTGGCCCGCTCGTCCCGCAGCCGGTTGGCCAGTCGCGCCTCGTGCAGGCGGTCGTCGAACTCGGCCAGGTGCTCGGCGGGGACCCGCGCGCGGATCGCGGTCAGGGCGGCGTCCCCGTCGTCGACCCCGGTCTTCCGCGCCAGGACGGCCGCCCGGATCGCGCCGACCAGCATCGCGGGCAGCTCGCCCGCGCACGGGTCGCCGACGTCGTAACCGATCGACCGGTAGCGGACCGCGTCCAGGTACGCCCGCGCGGCCGGACCCGCATCGGGATCGGCGGTGAGGGCGTCGAGCGTCGCCTGCGGGCCGGCGGGCGTCGCGAGGACCGCCCGTACGGTGTCGGAGGCCGCGACGACCTCCGCCAGCGCCTCCAGCTCGGCGGTGGCGAAACCGGTGGAGATGGCCGAGGTCCCGCGGAGCAGTCCCATCAGTTCGCCGGCGGTGGCGCCGGTCCACTCCAGCGCGCCGGCCAGGAAGTCCCCGGTCGCCATCAGCGACGGCGCGCTGTAGCGGTGGTGCAGCTCGATCATCGACTCGAGGTGGTCCCGGCAGCGCCCGACGTGCGCGGCCAGCTCCTCGTCCGACAACTCCGCGGGCTCGACCGCCTGCACGGCCAGGTGAGCCGCCACGGCGCCGGGCTTGACCACCTCGTCCCACCGGGCCAGGTCCTCCCGCCAGAACCGCTCGGCGAACGCCCGGGCCGAGGTGGCGACCCGGGCCTGCATCTGCTCGGGTGTCGCCGTTCCGCCGGCGCCGAAGGGGACGACCTGCGCGTACATGAAACCACCGATCACCGCGACCTCGTAGCGGCCGAGCAGCAGCCCGTACCGCGACAGGCCGTCGGCGAACCCGCGCGGGAATCCGGAGACCAGCGGCGATCTGATGAACCAGCTCAGCGGTCTGCTGAGGTGGGTCGTGTCCAGCTCCCACGTGCCGCCGTTCGGTGGCACGAACGCCTCGTCGTCCACGGGGCTCCCCTCCGCCGCTCCCGGCCCGAACCCGTCATGGGTCTCGACACCGGACACGGGTATGAGGGACTCGCACCGCGACGCGATGCGTTACCTCGGCGATCTCACCCGTTCATCGGAACGCCACCACCCGTTCGCCGCGTCAGGCTGCGCTGGTGAGGGCCTTGCTCCAGAGCGCCAGGGCCTCGTCGACCTGCTCGGCGGTGGCGATCAGCGGGGGGATGAACCGGACGACGTTGCCGAACGGGCCGCAGGTCAGCAGGAGCAGGCCCTGCTCGGCCGCGGCCGCGTGGGCCTTGACCGCGGTGGCGGCGTCCGGCGAGCCGTCCGGCGCCGTGAACTCGACGGCGACCATCATGCCGAGGCCGCGGACGTCGCCGACCTGCTTGACGTCGGCCGAGGCGCCGCGCAGCCCGTCGAGCAGCCGGCGGCCCTGCGCGGCGGCGTTCTCGACCAGGCCCTCCTCCTGGATCACGTCGAGGGTGGCGAGCGCGGCGGCGCAGGCCACGGCGTTGCCGCCGTAGGTGCCGCCCTGCGAGCCCGGGCGCGCCTTGCTCATCAGCTCCCGGGACGCCGCGATGCCGGACAGCGGGAAGCCGCTGGCCAACCCCTTGGCGGTGATGAGGATGTCCGGGGTGAGGTCCTCGGTGTGCTGGTGGCCCCAGAACTTCCCGGTGCGGCCGAAGCCGGTCTGCACCTCGTCGGCGATCAGCAGGATGCCGTGCCGGTCGGCGCGCTCGCGCAGACCCCGCAGGAAGGCCGGCGGGGTGGGCACGTAGCCGCCCTCGCCGAGCACCGGCTCGATGAGGAACGCGGCGACGTCGGCCGCGGGGGCGGTGCTGACCAGCTGCCGGTCGAGCTCGGCGAGCGCGAACTCGACGGCCTGCTCCTCGCTCCAGCCGTAGCGGTAGGCGTAGGGGAACGGCGCGAACACCGTGCCGCCCATCATGGGGCCGATCCCGGAGCGGATCTTGGCGCCCGACGTCGTCAGCGCGGCGGCGCCCATCGTGCGGCCGTGGAAGCCGCCGTCGAAGGCCAGGATCAGCGGCCGGCCGGTGGCGTGCCGGGCCAGCCGCACCGACGCCTCGACCGCCTCGGAGCCGGAGTTGAGGAAGAAGACGCTGTCGAGCGCGGGCGGCAGCACGTCGCCGAGGCGGTCCGCGAGCTTCAGCAGCGGCTGGTGCATCACGGTCGTGTACTGGCCGTGGATCAGTGTGCCGACCTGCTCCTGCGCGGCCGCGACCACCTTCGGGTGGCAGTGCCCGGTCGAGGTGACGCCGATCCCGGCGGTGAAGTCCAGGTAGCGGCGGCCCTCGGTGTCGTAGAGGTGGACCCCCTCCCCGCGCGCGGCCTGGACGGGCGTGGCCTGGGTCAGGACCGGGGACAGCTGTGCCATGGAACTCCGCTCCACGAGTCGATGATTGTCGGGTTGTCGACAATCTCAGGGAACCATGCCGCACCGTACCCCGGCAAGGGGGCGTCATGCCGGTTCGGCCGACCTGCCACCGGCCCGACGAGCCGTTCCTAGACCGACAGGAGTCCGACGACCGCGACCAGCACGGGGACGCTGACGATCGTCGTCGTCAACGCCGCGTCGCGGCCCAACCGCACGCCCTGGTCGAACCGCACCGCGTAACCGAAGACGTTCTGCGCGGTGGGCAGCGCCGCGCACACGACGACCGCGGTCAGCGCGGGCCCCGACATCCCCAGGACCACACCCCCGAGCACGAGCGCGAGCAGCGGGTGGACCACGTTCTTCAGCGCCACCACGCACCACAGCGAGGGCCCGACCTCCCCGGTGCCGGGCCGCGCGGCCCCGCGCAGCGAGATCCCGAAGGCCAGCAGCATCCCGGGCACCGCGAGGTCGGCGATGAGCTGCAGCGGCGCCATGACGGGCTCGGGCGGCAGCCACCCGGTGCCCGAGACGATCAGTCCGGCCGCGGTCGCCATCGCGATCGGGTTGCGCAGCGGCGCGGTCAGCGTCCGGACCCAGGAGGTGCGTTCACCGGACACCACGTCGAGCACGGTCGTGTAGAGCGGGGTGAGCACGGCGAGCTGGAACAGCAGGACCGGCGCGACGGCGGCGGCGTCGCCCAGCGCGTAGGTGGCGATCGGCAGGCCGAGGTTGCCGGCGTTGACGTAGCCGCTGGCCATCGACCCGATCGCCGTCTCCCCGGCCGGGCGCCGCCGCGCGAGCCCCACCGGCAGGTACAGCAGGCAGGCGAGCGTGCTGGTGACGGCGGTGACGACCAGCGCCGAGGAGAACACCGCCCCGACGTCCGCGCGGGCGAGGGTGACGAACAGCAGCGCGGGCGAGGCGACGAAGAAGGCGGTGCGGGAGAGCACCTGGGTGGCCGACGGGCCCAGCACCCCGGTCCGGCCGATGCCGTAGCCGACGGCGATGACCACGCCGATGACGAGGAAGCCTTCGAGGATGCCCGTCACGAGCGCGCGGGGAGTCCGGTCACGTGTGCCGACCCTACGACCCGGGCGGCCGCGGCGGCAGGTCTCCCGCCGCAGCTCACAGGCGCGCCGAGCGGGGTGCGGGGATCAGGCGGGCAGGGCCGGGGGCGGGGCGACGTCGAGGATGCGGGAGACCGCGTCGGCCATGTGGGCCTCGAGGACCCGGGTCATCAGCTCGGCGTCGCCGGCCGCGAGGGCGTCCCGCAGCGTGCGGTGCTCCGCGAGCAGGTCCTCCGACGGCGGCGCGGTCTGCTGCAGCGCGGCCAGGCACATCCGCGTCTCCACCAGCAGCGTCCGGGCCATCCGGTGCAGCCGCGGGCTGCCCGACGCGGCCACCAGCTCGGCGTGGAAGTCGTGGTCGGCGTCGGCCAGCGCGACTGCGTCGCCCGCGGCCGCCGCGGCCTCCATCGCCGAGATCGCGGCCGTGAGCCGGGCGACGGCCGGACCCCGGTCGGGCTCGGCGAGCAGGAGCAGCGCGGCGGCCCGCTCGACGGCCGTGCGGGCGGTGTAGACGTCCCGGACGTCGGCCGCGTCGAGGTCGCGGACGAACAGCCCGCGGTGCCGCTCGCTGCGCAGCAGTCCCTCGGCGACCAGCCGCTGCATGGCCTCGCGCAGCGGCCCGCGGCTCACCCCGAGCCGCGCCGCCAGGTCGACCTCGCCCAGCTGGGTGCCGGGCGGGAACGTGCCGCGCATGATCGCCGCGCGGATGCGGTCGGCCACGATCGCGGCCGTCGACCGGCGGTCGATCGGCTCGAGGTCCCCCATCCGGGCTCCGGGCCCGCCGGCCGCTGTGCCTGCCGCTCCGAGTGCCATGGCCTCAGCCCGCCTCCGGGCCGGCGGCGAAGAGCGCACCCAGGCCCGGGCGGGCGCGGTCGGCCCCGGCGAGCCGCAGCCCCTGCCACACGCTGACCTGGTTGGCGGTGAGCACCGGCCGGCCCACCCGCTCGTCGAGCCGGTCGAGCACGTCGATCGTGTGCAGTGCGGTGTCGGGCATGAGGATCGCCTGCGCCCCGTCGGCCGCCGGGTCGGCGGCGACGCCCGCGGCGAAGTCCAGCACGACGTCGTCGGTCAGGGTCCCGACCTCCGCCGCGGTGATGATCCCGCGCGAGGTCAGGGTGAGGACCCGGATCCCGGCCTTGCCGAGGAACTCGACGAACCGCTCGGCCACGTCGCCCGGGTAGGTGGCGCCGACGGCGACGGTGTCGATCCCGAGCCGGCGGCAGGCGTCGACGAAGGCGAACGACGTGCTCGACGCCGGCACCTGCGCCACCTCCTGCAGCGCCTTGACCTGCGCCGCAGCCCCGTCCCAGCCGAACACGAAGGAGCCGGAGGTGCAGGCCCACACGATCGAGTCCAGCGGCCCCGCCTGCGCGGCCACGGCCTTCGCCCCGTCGGCGAGGATGTCCTCGGAGCCGACGTCGAGCAGGGCGTCGACCCGGTGCGCGTCCTCCCGCATCAGCGTGTGCACGAGCGGCAGCCGGCTGCCGTCGCCGAGCCGACGTTCGGCGCGCGGGTAGTCGTCCTCGGCGGAGTACCCCGGGTAGAGGATCCCGACGGTCGGGGGCACGGAGGCGGTGGGGGTCACGGGCGTTCCTCGCGGGTCGGGTCGGGCAGGTTTGTCGACAATCGTACAAGCCCGACCCGGTCGGGTCACGCCACCGAGCGCTGCAGGGGGATCTCGAGCAGCCGTCCGCCGCCCACGGCCTGCCGGCCGATGGCGCGCAGCGAGGCCCACATGGTGACCTGGTTCGCCGTGATCACCGGCTTGCCGAGGGCCGCCTCGAGGGGCTCGATGATGTCGTAGGTGGGCAGGTTGGTGCAGCTGATGAACAGTGCGTCGGCCTCCGGCCGGTCGACCGCCTTGACGATCGACACGACCTGCTCGTAGCCGACCCGCCAGATGTTGCCGAGCAGCCCGAGGCCCTCGCTCGCCACGGTGGCGATCCCGCTGTCGGCGAGGTAGCCGACCAGCCGGTCGGTCACGGCCGCGATGTAGGGCGTGGCGATCGCGAGGTTCTGCACCCCGAGCAGGTGCAGCGCGTCGACCAGGGCGCCGCTCGTCGTCGTCGCCTCGGGGGCACCGGCCTCGAGCATCGTCCGGCGGAGCACGAACTCCCCCGTCACACCGCTGACGAAGCTGCCGGACGTGCACGCGAAGGTGACCACGCCGGGCCGCGGGGTGAGCACGTCCCGGGTCGCCCGGCGCACCGCCCTGCGGTCGCCGACCGCCACGGCCATCTCGACCGTGACCGGCGTGGTGAAGAACGGCAGCCGGGTCAGGTAGAGCGAGACGTCGTCCGGCGCCCAGCGCCAGAGCTCGCGGTCCAGGGCGAAGTCGAACGGAGCGACGACACCGACGCCCGGTGCGTCGTCGGACGACTCGTCCGTGCCGGAGGCCGAACCGTGTGCGACGTCCGGGTCGACGAGACCGACGGAGAGTTCAGCGGGCATGGTGCCTCTCCACTCGACCGCTCCGAGCAGGTCGTCCTACTCGGAGGAACCCTCGGGCAGCCGCTCGTACACGAGCCGCTCCCCCACGCTGCCGGAACGCCACACGTCGTGGCACGCCTCCGCCATCGCCGGCAGATTCTCCACGATCGTGGCGTAGACGTTGCCGGGGACCCAGCCCACGTCACCGTTGAGCAGCAGGTTGTTCCGGCCGTAGAAGATGGCCAGGTCGATGCCGCCCTCGGCCTGGTCGATGTCCTGGTCCTCCTTGAAGGAGGCGTCGAGCATCCCGCCGTGGAAGTCGAAGTAGCAGACGTCGCCCGGGATCGGGGTGACCGTCGGGTTCTCCTGGCCGATGGTCGGGCCGAACCGCGGGACGATCGAGTAGACCTCGTTGCGGGCGTACTTCGCGTGCTGCGCCGGTCCGCCCAGCGGACCGTCCGCCAGCGCCTCCCACACCGCCGCGGTGGTCCGCGGGGCCTCCTTCTCGAGCAGCTCGGCCACGCAGGACACGCCGCGGCGCTCGAGGCTGATCCGGATGAACTTGGGCAACGCACACACCTCATACGGCGTCGGGGGCAGATCTCGGCTCCACGCAGAGGCGCGGATTGTTGACAATCATACGAGCGCTTCCTAGCGTGTCAATCGCCTCCCCCGCTTCCGGAAGGATCTTCGGCGTGCCCGTTCCCGCAGGTCAGCCCGTCATCGCCGTGCTGACCGGAGACGACCCACCGGCCGGCCTCGAGGAGCGCGCGGGGGGCGCCGAGATCCGCCTCGCCGGGCCGTCCGACCTGGCCGGGGCGCTGTCGGGGGCCGACGTCCTGCTCGTGTGGGACTTCCTCTCCCCCGCCGTCCCGGCGGCCTGGCGGGCCGCGGACACCGACGCCGTCCGCTGGGTGCACACGGCCAGCGCGGGCGTGGACAAGGTGACGTTCCCGGAGATCCTCGAGCACCCCGCCCGGATCACCAACGCCCGCGGGGTCTTCGACCGGCCGATCGCGGAGTACGTCACCGGTGTGGTGCTGGCCTTCGCCAAGGACCTGCCGACCACGCTGCGGCTGCAGGCCCGCCGCGAGTGGCGGCACCGCGAGACGTCCACCGTGCACGGCCGCACCGCCGTGGTCGTCGGCAGCGGGCCGATCGGCCGGGCGATCGCGGACATGCTCGGGGCGGTCGGGCTGCGCACCGAGCTGGTCGGGCGCCGCGCCGCGGACGGAGTGCACCCCTTCGAGGCGCTGCACGGCCTCCTGCCGCGGGCGGACGTCCTCGTCCTCGCCGCCCCGCTCACCGAGGCCACCCGCGGCATGCTCGATAAGGCCGCGCTGGACCTGCTGCCGGACACCGCCCAGGTGGTCAACGTCGGCCGCGGCAGCCTCGTCGTCGAGCCGGACCTGGTCGCGGCGCTGCAGGACGGCCGGATCGCCGGCGCCGCGCTCGACGTGTTCGAGACCGAACCGCTGCCCGCCGACTCGCCGCTGTGGGACATGCAGGACGTGATCGTCTCCCCGCACATGTCCGGCGACGTCGTCGGCTGGCGGGGCATGCTGGTGGACCAGTTCCTGGACAACCTCGCCCGCTACCGGGCGGGCGAGCCGCTGCAGAACGTCGTCGACAAGTCCCTCGGCTATGTGAAGGGTGCCCCGTGACCACAGCTGATCTCTCCGCCACCGAGCTGCTGGCCGGCTACGAGAAGGGGGAGATCTCCCCGGTGCAGGCCACGCAGGACGCGCTGGACCGGATCGAGGAGCACGACGCGGCGGTCAACGCCTACACGCTGGTCGACGCGGACTCGGCGCTCGTCTCGGCCCGGGAGTCGGCGGAACGGTGGAAGGCCGGGAAGCCGATCGGCCCGCTGGACGGGGTCCCGACCTCGATCAAGGACATCCTGCTCACCAAGGGCTGGCCGACCACCCGCGGCTCCTGGGTCGCCGCGCAGCCCGAGCCGTACGACGTCGACGGCCCGCCGGTCGCGCGGGTCCGCGAGGCCGGGGCCGTACTGCTCGGCAAGGTGACCACGCCGGAGTACGCGTGGAAAGGGGTCACGGACTCGCCGCGGTGGGGCGTGACCACCAACCCGTGGGACGCGTCGCTGACCGCCGGTGGCTCGTCGGGTGGGTCGTCGGCGGCCGTCGGGCTCGGGATGGGGGCGCTCTCGCTCGGGACGGACGCGGGCGGCTCGGTGCGGATCCCGGCGGCGTTCACCGGGACGGTCGCGCACAAGTCGACCTACGGCCGGGTGGCGCACCACCCCGGCAGCCCGTTCGGCACGTTGGCGCACGTCGGCCCGATGACCCGCACCGCGCTCGACGCCGCCCTGCTGCTCGACGTGATCGCCGGATTCGACGCCCGCGACCCCTGGCTGCTCGACGCGCCCCCGCGGTCCTTCGCGGAGCAGGCGGTGGAGGGCGTCGCGGGCCTGCGGATCGCGATCAGCCCGACCCTCGGGTACGTCGACGTGCACCCGGACGTCAGGTCCGCCTTCGAGAACGCCGCCGAGGTGTTCACGCGGCTCGGCGCGACCGTGGAGCGCGCGGACCCCGGGTTCGCGGACTGCGTGGAGCCCTTCCACGTCCTGTGGTTCTCGGGCGCGGCCAAGTGCCTGGAGCCGTACTCCGCCGACCAGCGGGCCCGGATGGACCCGGCGCTCGTGGAGATCGCCGAGCTGGGGGCGACGTACTCGGCCACGGACTTCCTCGGCGCCATGGCGGTGCGCAACGACATGGGCTCGCTGATGGGCGGCTTCCATCGCGAGTACGACCTGCTGCTCACCCCGACGCTGCCGATCCCCGCGTTCGAGGGCGGCCGCGAGACGCCGTCCGGTTCGGGCCGGTGGACGAGCTGGACCCCGTTCACCTACCCGTTCAACATGACCCAGCAGCCCGCCGCGAGCGTGCCCTGCGGCTTCACGTCCGACGGGCTCCCGGTAGGCCTGCAGATCGTCGGCCCGCGGCACGCTGACGGCCGGGTGCTGGCCGCCGCACACGCCTTCGAGCAGGCCACGGACCACCACAAGCAGGTGCCGACCCTGCTGCGATGACCGGTTCCGTACTGCGCGGATGCCGGTGCGTCAGGTGGCGTCGGGGTCGATCGGGGGGCGCTCGTCGGGGGCGAGGCGCTCGACCGGCTTCGCCGCCGGTGGAGCCGCGGGCGCGGTCTCGCTCGTGCCGCCGCTGCTTCCGTTGCTGCCGTTCGTGCCGTTGGACCGCAGGGCGTTCATGCCCAGCGGGTCCGGGTCGTTGTCGAACAGGGTGCGACGCACGGCGGTGCGGGGGTTGAAGTTGCGCAGCCCGCGCAGGTCCTCGAGCGGCTTGCGCAGCTCGTCGAACTCCGGGCCCAGCTCGTCCCGCAGCTTGGTCTGCGCCCCGGTGGCGTACTCGCGGACCTGGCGGATCGTGCGGCCGAGCCACGCCGCCGCACTCGGCAGCCGCTCGGGACCGAGGATGAACAGCCCGGCCACGACGAGGACCAGGATCTCTCCCCAGCCGATGCTGTCGAACACGGGGCCAGAGTACGCGGTGTCAGTCCGACGCCAGCGTCGCGTTGACCGTGAGCGGGCGCCCGTCGCGCACGAGCTCGATCGGCACGACGTCGCCCGGGTTCTTCTCGCGCACCGCCACGATCAGCTCGTCCGCGCCCGCGATGTCCCGGTCCCCGACCTTGACGATGACGTCCCCCTCGAGGATCCCGGCACCCGCGGCCGCCCCGCCGGCCACGACGTTCTGCACCTGCGCGCCGTCGGCCTGCCCGTCCGTGACCGACCGGACGTTGACGCCCAGGTCGGCGTGCGTGACGACGCCGGTGCGGATGAGCTCCTCGGCGATGCCGCGGGCGGTCTCGATGGGGATGGCGAAGCCGAGGCCGATCGAGCCGCCCTCGGACTGCCCCGACCCGCCGAGGCTGCGGATCGCCGTGTTGATCCCGACGACGGCGCCGGTCGAGTCCACGAGCGCGCCGCCGGAGTTGCCGGGGTTGATCGCGGCGTCGGTCTGCACGGCGTCGATGACGGCGACGTCGTTGCCCTCGCCGTCGAGCCGGACCGGGCGGTCGAGCGCGCTGACGATGCCGGTGGTGACCGTCCCGGCCAGCCCGAGCGGCGAGCCGATCGCGATCACCGCGTCACCGACCGCGAGCGCGCCCGACGACCCGAACTGGGCCACCGTCGGGTTGGTGACCTGCACCTTCACCACGGCGAGATCGGTCTTGGGGTCGCGGCCGACGATCGCGGCCGGCGCCCGGCTGCCGTCGCTGAAGACGGCCTGGACGGTCGAACCCTGCGCCTCGGCCGCCGGGGCGACGACGTGGTTGTTGGTGAGGATGTAGCCCGCCGGGTCGATGACGACGCCGGAACCGGTGCCGCCCTGCTGGCCGACCTTGATGTCCAGCGAGACGACGGCGGGCAGCACCCGGGCCGCGAGGTCCGCGACCGAGCCGGGCGGGCGCTCCTTGCCCTCGGTGGTCGTGCTGAGCGTGGCGCCGGGTTCGGTGAGCGAGTTCGCGCCCTCCGCGGTGTACCGGCCGACCAGCCCGCCGACCGTGCCGATCAGCAGCGCGAGCACGCCGAGGATCGCGAGCGCCTTCGGCTCGACGCGGCGGCCGAACAGGACCTCCCGCACGCTGAGCCGTGGTCCGCGCCCGCGCTCGGGCGCCGGCTCCGCCTCGCCGGGGGGCGGGGGGCCGAGCTCGACGGGACTCTCCGGGCGGCGCCAGGGGTCCTCGCGCCCGTCGACGCCGGCGGGGTCGCCGGTCGGCCAGAACGCGTCGTCGTCCGCGGGGCGCTCGGCGCGGCCGGTGGGTGGGCGCTGCAGGGTGGGTGCGCCGGCCGTGGGGCGGCCGAACGCGCTGGCCAGCGCGGCGGTCGGGGCCGGGGCGAGGGTGGAGCGCACGTGCCCGTTGGTGGCGCCGTGGTCGGCGAAGGCACCCTCGACCCCGCTGGGACGCCCGAAGACCGCGGCGCTGGCGGGGTCGACGGCGGGCCGGTCCAGGCCGCGCGACTGCAGCCGGGGCGGGGACTCCCGCGGCGGCTCGGCGGTGTCCGGCCCCGAGGTGTCCGGCCCCGAGGTGTCCGGCCCTGCGGTGTCCGGCTCGGCGGTGCCCGGCCCGCCGGAACCCCGTCCCGTGCGGTCCGCCGCCGGCTCGGCCGGGCTCCCGCCCTCCGTCCCGCGCTCGTCGGCGGGGTCCTGCGCGTCGCTCATGGTGCGGACCAGCCTGCCCGACCGGCGGTGAAGTCCGCGTAGCCGAGGCAGGAACGCGGCGGGCTCAGCGCTCCGTGCGGGGCTCGGTCCGCGGCTCGCCCGCGGGCGCCGGGGTGGGGGTCGGTGTCGTGGTCGGCGCGGCCGACGGGGCGGTGCCGTTCCGGATCGCCGCGGGCTGGAAGGTCGAACCCGTGTCGAGCCGCGCCGCGCCCTCCGAGCCGCCGCCCAGCACGCTGCCGCCGAGCACGCCGCGCTCCGGCTGGGCCGGCGCGCCGGGCGCCACGGTGGCCGAGGGCAGCACGCCGAAGGCGAGCGCGCCCAGCGCGAGGCCGGACGC